>NZ_AECZ01000007.1 GCF_000179555.1 Solidesulfovibrio fructosivorans JJ] | reverse complement strand
GTGTAATCAGGTAAATAATTGAAAGAGCCTTTCCTCCTCGGATAAAAAGCCCCCACACCCCTTGGAAAGTTTTTGAAGGGGGGTCCAGGGGGGAAACTTTTTTCAAAAAGTTTCCCCCCTGGCCGCCGGAGGCATTCCCCCTCTCCTATACTCCTGCCGCCTTGAAAGCGGCGTCGACGATCTCCTTGGCCTCGGCCTGGAGCGCCTGCAGGTGTTCGCGGCCATTGAAGCTTTCGGCGTAGATTTTATAGATGTCCTCGGTTCCCGAGGGGCGCGCGGCAAACCAGCCGTTTTCGGTCACCACCTTGAGTCCGCCGATGGGCGCGCCATTGCCCGGGGCATTGGTCAGCTTGGCCACGATTGCCTCGCCGGCGAGCGTGGAGGCGGCGACCATGTCCGGGGAGAGCTTGGCCAGGGCGGCTTTTTGGGGTTTGCTGGCCGGAGCGTCGAGGCGTTCGTAGATGGGCTCGCCGAAGCGTTCGGTCAGCGCCGCGTAATGTTCGGCCGGGTCCTTGCCCGTCTTGGCCGTGATCTCGGCCGCGAGCAGGTCCATGATGATGCCGTCCTTGTCCGTGGTCCAGACCGTGCCGTCCTTTCGCAGATAGGACGCGCCGGCGCTTTCCTCGCCGCCGAAGCCGAAGGAGCCGTCGATGAGCCCGGGGACGAACCATTTGAACCCGACGGGCACCTCGCACAATTTCCGGCCAAGCCCGACCGCCACCCGGTCGATCATGGCGCTCGAGACCACGGTCTTGCCGACCGCCGCGTCGGCGCGCCAGTTCGGGCGGGTGGTGAAGAGGTAGTTGATGGCCACGGCCAGGTAGTTGTTGGGGTTGAGCAGCCCGGCCGAGCGAGTGACGATGCCGTGGCGATCATAGTCCGGGTCGTTGCCGAAGGCGATGTCGTAGGACTGGCGGTGCTCGATGAGGCGGGCCATGGCATAGGGCGAGGAGCAGTCCATGCGGATCTTGCCGTCCTTGTCCACGGTCATGAACGAAAAGGTCGGGTCCACCACGTCGCTTATAAGCGACAGATTGAGGCGGAAGCGCTCGACCATGGGTTCCCAGAACCCCACGCCCGAGCCGCCGAGGGGATCGACGCCGATGCGGATGCCGGAGTCGCGGATGGCGGCCATGTCGACCATGTTCTCCAGGTCGGCCACGTAGGGCATGACGTAGTCGTATTCCTCGGTGGTGGCGGCTCGAAGCGCGGCTTCGTAGGGCATGCGCCGCACGCCGGTGAGGTTTTTCTCCAGGTAGGCGTTGGCCATGTCCTGGACGATCCTGGTGATGTCGGTATCGGCCGGGCCGCCGGAGGGGGGATTGTACTTGAAGCCGCCGTCGTCCGGGGGATTATGGGACGGCGTGATGACGATGCCGTCGGCGATGGCGTCCTTGTGATCGCGGTTGAAGGTCAGGATGGCGTGGGAAATGACCGGGGTCGGGGTATAGCCGCGTCCGGCCTGAATGCGGGTGGTCACGCCGTTTGCGGCCAGCACCTCGAGGGCGGTGATGAAGGCCGGCTCGGACAGGGCGTGGGTATCCATGCCGAGATAAAGCGGCCCGGTAATGCCCTTGCCGGCCCGATAGTCGCAGATGGCCTGGGTGGTGGCCAGGATATGACGCTCGTTAAACGACCCGTCCAGGGACGAGCCCCGGTGGCCGGAGGTGCCGAAGGACACCCGCTGCAAGGGATCGGCCGGGTCGGGAATGACGGCATAGTAGCACGCGACGAGTCGCGGCACGTTGACGAGAAGCGACCTGGGAGCCGGCTTTCCGGCCAGCGGGCTTACGGGCATGGGAAGACCTCCTTGGTATGGACCGTCAGCATAGTGACCCAAAGGGGACCGGTCGTCCACTTCCGGCGACGATTTGAGGAAGAATCGGGGGGGTGCGATGCGCGTCGCCCGGCAGACCGGACACTTGCCGGGCCGGGCCAGCCGGTCGCGCTTGGCGAAGACGTGGCCACAGGCGAGGCAGCGCGCCGGATGGACGATGAGGGGCGAGCCTCCCCGGCGAAGCGACCGGCGCAGATGCTCCAAGGCGAGGAGCACGGCCTTTTCGCCGGCCCGGACCGCCGCGGAAAGTTCCAGGGCTGTTGCCGGCTCTTCCAGAAAGGACAAGGCCTCCTGAAGCGCCCGGGCAAGGGTCTTTTCCCGGGCGGCCGGGACGGGAGCGGCTTTTGGGCGCATGGCCTGGGCCATTTTCCGATGGGGGCTCAGGCCAGATATTTTACGATGTCGTTCGCCGTGGCGTAGACCATGAGCGCAATGAGGACCAGCCAGCCGCAGACCGCCGAGGGCAGGTAGAACCGGGCCAACCGGGAGGCACAACGCTCAAGGCTGTCGAACACGATTTTGCCGCCGTCGAGGGGCGGCAGGGGAAGCAGGTTGAAAACGGCCAGGCTCATGGAAAGATAGCCGCCGAACAAAAACAGGCGGACCGTCTCGCCCCGCACGTACCGCCCGCCTTCGGCCACGATACCGACAAGGCTGCTCAGGTTTCCGGCATGGCGGAAGAGTTCCGGGATGGACGACAGGACAAGCCAGGCGCTTTTGGCTGTCCAAACGAACGGTTGCCACAGCGCGGCAAGGCCATGCGCCCCGGGCGTCAGCAGCCAGGCGACCGCGTAACAACCGCAGGCGGCGGCCACATTGGCCAGCGGGCCTGCCAGGGAAAAGGCCAGACGCGCCGGCAAGGGGCGGGCAAGGTAATCGCGGGAATCGATCAGGTCGAGCAGCACGTAGCCGCCAAGCGGCACAGCGGACAGGCAATAGCGGGTGCCGCCGAGCGACCGGCTCCACACAATGGGTCCGAAGCCCAGGGAAAACCGGGCGACGGGCAGGCCAAGGGCCTTGGCGGCCAGGAAGTGGCCCAGCTCATGGATGAAAACGAGTACCGCCAAAAGCGCGACGACAGCGACGTAGGGCATGGCGAGCCTCCGTTGTGACGGCGAAAAAGACCGGTCAGATAAAATCCGGGTCCACGGCCGCCTTGCCGCCGGCCAGCATCACCTTGACGAAACGCACCGAACGGTCGTCCACCGGCACGATGGGGAACCGGTTCCGGCAGGCGTCGCAAGCGATCATGGTCGGCTTGACCGGGGCCACCACCGGCACCTCGCGGTGGCAGAAGGGACACGGATAAAGAAACACCAGCTCCACCCCGACGGGTTTGGCCGGGGTGAGGGGCTTTCGCGACTCGTTGCTCATTTGCCCTGCTCCGAAAAAAGGCAGTTTCCGGTCATGGCCGCCGGCACGGGCAGTCCGGCCAGGGTCAGCAGCGTGGGGGCGATGTCGCCGAGCTTGCCCGGGGAGAGCCGGCCGCCCTTTTTCGCCGGATCGACGAGGATGAGGCGCACCGGATTGAGAGTATGGGCGGTCATGGGGCCGCCGTCCGAGGCGATCATCTCCTCGGCGTTGCCATGGTCGGCGGTGACGAGCATACGCCAGCCGGCCGATGCCACGGCATCGGCGATGCGGGCCACGCAGGCGTCGACCGTGCGCACGGCCGTCTTGGCCGCCTCGAGAATCCCGGTGTGGCCGACCATGTCGCAGTTGGCCAGATTGACGATGGAGAGACTATGCCCCTTGTCCATGGAGGCCAGAAAGGCGTCGGTGACGGCCACGGCGCTCATCTCGGGCTTGAGGTCGTAGGTGGCCACGTCGCGCGGCGACGGAACGAGGATGCGCTCCTCGCCGGGAAAGGGCTCTTCGCGGCCGCAGTTCATGAAATAGGTGACGTGGGCGTATTTCTCGGTCTCGGCCAGGCGCAGCTGGGTGAGACCTTCACGGGAATAGACCTCGCCCAACACGTCGCTGATGCTTTCCGGAGCAAAGGCCACGGGCAGCTGAAACGAGCCTTCGTATTCGGTCATGGTGGCGAAGCCCGAAAGCTTCGGCCGCACCGTGCGGGCAAAGCCGTCGAAATCGTCCTTCGTGAGCGCCGCCGTGATTTCCCTGGCCCGGTCGGCCCGGAAGTTGAAGAAAAATACGGCGTCCCCGTCGCGAATCACCCCGTCCCCGCCGGCAAGCACCCGGGGTTTGACGAACTCATCGGTCTCCCCGGCCGCGTAAGCGGCTTTGACCGCCGCCACGGGATCGGTGAAGACCTCGCCCGCGCCCTCGGTGAGGCCGGCATAGGCGGCGGCCACCCGGTCGAAACGCTTGTCGCGGTCCATGGCGTAAAAGCGCCCGGTGAGGCTGGCGATGCGGCCGGTCCCCGCCTGGCGCAAAAAGGCCTCGAGCCCGGCCACGTAGCCCGCGCCGCTTTGGGGCGGCGTATCGCGGCCGTCGAGAAAGGCGTGCACGAGGATATCGCGCTGGCCAAGGGCGATAAAAGTCTCAACCAAAGCTTTAAGGTGTCGGACATGGCTGTGCACCCCGCCGTCCGAAACGAGGCCCATGAGATGGACGCGCCCGCCGGCGGCCAGGGAGGCCTTGGCAAGATCGGCCAGGACGGGGTTGGCGGCAAGGTTCCCCTCCTCCACGGCCATGTCGATGCGGGTCATGTCCTGGTAGACCACCCGGCCGGCGCCGATATTCATGTGACCGACCTCGGAGTTGCCCATGAACCCGTCCGGCAGGCCCACGGCCCGGCCCGAACAGGCCAGGATGGTGGACGGGTTGGCGGCGAGGAGCCGGTCGAGGGTCGGGGTGCCGGCTTCGGTCACGGCATTGCCGGGGCCGTCCGGAGCCAGTCCCCAGCCGTCGAGAATGAGCAGAAGCGTGGGTGTCGGTTTCATTGCGGCTTGGCTTCGTCGGCGGAGGCGGCGGGCAGGGCGATGCGCTCGCCCTCCGACCAGAGGCCTTCGATGTTGTAGAAGGGGCGCAACTCTTCCTGGAAGATGTGCACCATGACGTCGTTTAAGTCGAGCAGCACCCACTGGCCATGGCGGTACCCCTCCATGCCGAGGTAGGAAAAGCCGTGCGCGCCGCACTGCTCCAGCACATGGTCGGCGAGCGCCTTGGCCTGGCGGGCGCTGACGGCAGAGGCCACGACCATGGCCTCGCACACGGGATTGATGGGCGCGACGTCGAGCGCCAGAATGTCCTTGGCCTTTTTCTCGGCCAGCCAGCCGGCGACCATAATGGCCTTTTGCCGGGCGTCGAGGTCCTTGTCGGATGTGATTGCGGGCATTTTTTCTCCGAAGCAAACGTGTTTCCCGATGCCGGGCGCAAGCGGCCGATACCGGGAAACCCCGGTGCTTTATCCGATTTGCGCCGCGCCCGCAAATGGCGCGGCGGTCAACGTCCCTTTTTCACGGCCCTCTCTTGACGCCCCGGGCGGCTTTCGGGCAGGTAATCCCATTGGCCGCGCCAAGCATCACCAGCTTGGGCGCCATCTGGAGGAAGCCGCATGATTTTTGACATGGACCTGGAAACCCTGCCCCGCGAAGAGCTGGAAGCCGTCCAGCTACGCCGCCTCAAATCCCAGTGCGAGCGGGTCTACGCCAATGTGGCCTTTTACCGGAAGGCCTTCGACGAGGCCGGCATCACCCCGGCCGACATCAAGAGCCTTTCCGACGTCCGTTACCTGCCGTTTACTGAAAAGCAGGACCTGCGCAACCATTATCCCTTTGGGCTTTTCGCCGTGCCCAAGGACAACGTGGTGCGCATCCACGCTTCCTCCGGCACCACCGGCAAGGCCACCGTGACCGGCTATACCCAGCGCGACGTGGCCAACTGGGCCACCATGATGGCTCGGTCCCTGACGGCGGCCGGGGCCAGCCGCCGCGACATCATCCACGTGGCCTACGGCTACGGCCTTTTCACCGGCGGCCTCGGCGCGCATTACGGGGCCGAGCGCCTCGGCGCGACCACAGTGCCGGTTTCCGGCGGCGGCACCCGGCGTCAGGCCATGCTGCTGCGCGATTTCGGGGCCACGGTCATCTGCTGCACCCCCTCCTACAGCATGGTGCTGTACGAAACCGCGCTTGAGGCCGGCATCGATATCAAGGATCTGCCGCTGCGCATCGGCGTGTTCGGGGCCGAGCCCTGGACCAACGAGATGCGCCGCGAAATCGAGACGAAGATGGGCATCAAGGCCATCGACATCTACGGCCTGTCCGAGGTCATGGGGCCTGGGGTCGGCATCGAGTGCACCGAAGCACAGCATGGGGCGCACTTGCAGGAAGACCATTTCCTGTGCGAAGTCATCGACCCGGTGACCCTCGAGCCCCTGCCCCCGGGACAGCCCGGCGAGCTGGTCATCACCACCCTGACCAAGGAAGCCCAGCCGCTCATTCGCTACCGCACCCGCGACATCACCTCCCTGGACTACACGCCCTGCAAATGCGGCCGCACGACAGCCCGCATGATCCGCGTCCAGGGCCGTAGCGACGATATGCTGATCATCCGCGGGGTCAACGTTTTCCCGTCCCAGATCGAAAGCATCCTGCTCGAGACCGAGGGGCTTTCCCCCTACTACCAGCTCGTGGTCGAGCGTGAGGGCAACCTTGACACGCTGACCGTCCAGGTGGAAGTGGACGAGAAGCTCTTCTCCGACGAAATCCGGAAACTCCAGCGTCTGGAAGGAAAAATCCAGAAGAACATCAAGGAATTCCTGGGCGTCACCACCGTGGTCAAGCTTGTCGAACCACGCAGCATCCAGCGCTCGGAAGGCAAGGCCAAGCGCGTCGTGGACCTGCGCCACGCCTAACGGTTCTTAATCCGCCATCCGGAGGGATACGCCATGATCAAAGCCGAACAGATTTCCATCTTCCTGGAAAACCGCGCCGGACGCCTGGAAGAAGTGACCCGTGTCCTGGCCGAAGCCGGCATCAACATCCGGGCCCTGTCCCTGGCCGACACCTCGGATTTCGGCATCCTGCGCCTGATCGTCAGCGACCATGAAAAAGCCAAGGTCGCGCTCAAGGAACACGGTTTCACCGTCGGCAGAAACGCCGTGGTGGCTGTGGAAGTCCCGGATTCCCCGGGCGGCCTGCACTCCATGCTGCAAATGCTCTGCAACGGCGGCATCAATGTGGAATACATGTACGCCTTCGTACACCAGTGCGAGCACTCGGCGGTCATCATCGTCCGCTTCGACCGCACCGACCAGGCCATCGAACTGTTGCAGAAAAACAATATCAACATCATCCCCGGGGACAAACTCTACAAGATCTGACGCTCGCGCCCCGGATTCGCCGGGGCGTCATTTCCGCGGGAACGCGGCGGCGGCGAATCCTTCCTTTCGCCGCGTCCCCGCATTGCTTCGGGCTTTTCCGCCCACGTGTTCCGTATGCCAAAAATGACGTTTCCCCATCGGCTGTCGCGCCGGCTTCTCGGCGTGGCCTGTTTCGCCATCGTGCTCTATCTGGCCCTCGTAGCCCTGGATGCCGGCTTCTACCGCCTTGTGCCGCGAACGGATCTCTTTTCGACCAAACACAAGGAACTCCTCTATTCCTACGGCGTGTTCGATCCGGACACCAATCCGCGCTACCGGCCGTGGCTGCACGGCTACGTGAACCAACCCGGGCTGCCGCCGCGTCCCGGCACGGCCGACGACGCCTACCGGGCCTACGGCATGTACCTGCCCGACCCGCCGGCTTTGACCGTGTCCGGCACCGACGCTCTGGGCTGGTGGAACAGCCGCATGCCCCGCGACGCCAGCGTCCTTTTCATCGGCGATTCGTTTTGCTACGGCGCGGGCTCGGGCTCGGCGGCCTCCATCCCGGCCCTGTACGAGAAAGCGACGGGCAGACCCGTGTATGCGGCCTGCAAAAACGGCTACGGGCTTCCCCAATACCGGGACATCCTGCGCCGGCTGACCGAAGAGGTCCCGGCCAGCTCGCCCGAGCGTTTCCATGGGGACACGGTCTTCGTGCTCCTTTATATCGGCAACGACGTATCGGCGGACCTCTTCGTCTACCGCTCCCGGGTGGCCGAGGACGACCTCGGGCTGTCACGGCATTTTAAACTCCTCACGCTGCGCCGGCTGGTGCGCTTCTTGCGCGACGCGAACCGGGGTTCGGGGCAGGCCTGGGCCGCCGGGCCCAAGCCGACCGTCGACACCCACGGCTACTATCCCGTGCCCCTGACCGTGCCCACCCAGCGCGGCCTGCCCTTCGCCTTCCACCCCTTCTACCGCACCTTTGCCGACACCGCCTGGTTCGGCCCTCGCGAGGAGAAGCAGGTGGCCGAGGTCCTGGCGCAGCTGAAGCAGCTGGCGCAAAAGAAACACCTGAAACTGTACGTGGTCCTGATCCCCACCGCCTTGCAGGCGCTCTATCCGCGCATCGACTTCACGGCCGTGCCGTCGCGCAGCGAATTCGCGGCCAAGGCCGGCGACGAGACCCGCAACCTCAATGCCCTCCATGGCCTCGTCGGCCTGATGCTCGATCAGGCCGGCATACAGACCCTGGACATGTTGCGTCCCTTCATGGACGCCCCGGACGTCGGGCTCTACTACTGGCCCACGGATTCCCATCTCACGCCAGACGGCAACGCGGCTGTGGTCAAGGCCATGTGCGCCGCTTTTCCCCCGTCGGCGCCCGCCGCAAAAACACCCAACACTCCCATGCCTTGACAAACTTCCCGCTCCGTGACCTAACGTTGCCCAATAAGAAACGTATGGTCACGGAAACAGGGAAATGCGCATGGGAGGCCGAAATTTGACGCGCCGTGAGGCGCTGGTCTGGGAGCTTGCGCCATCGGGGGCCATGCGCGTGCCCTGCCTGCTCTTCGGTTCATCCCCGCTCATCGACGCGTTGGAGGACGGGGTGCTGACCCAACTGCGCAACGTGGCCAGCCTGCCCGGGGTGGTCGCGCCTGTCGTAGCCATGCCCGACGCCCATCCGGGCTACGGCTTTCCCATCGGCTGCGTGGCCGCCTTCGATCCCGAAGCCGGGGGCGTGGTCAGCGCCGGCGGCGTGGGCTTCGACATCGCCTGCGGCGTGCGCACCCTGCTGACCGACCTGGACGCGGCGGACGTGGCTCCGGTTCGGGAAGTCCTGGCCGATGCGCTTTTCGCCCGGATCCCGGCCGGCCTGGGCGGCACCGGCGGGCTTCGCCTGTCCGAACGCGACATGGATCGGATGCTTGCGGGCGGCGCGGTCTGGGCCGTAACCGAAGGCTACGGCGAGGCCGGGGACCTTACGCGTTGCGAGGAAGGCGGCCGCATGGAGGGGGCCGATCCCGAAGCCGTTTCGTCGCGCGCCCGGGAGCGCCAGCGCGATGCGCTCGGCACGCTGGGCTCCGGCAATCACTATCTCGAGGTGCAGCGGGTGGAGGAAATCTGCGACGCGCGCGCGGCGGCCGCTTTCGGGCTGCGCCCGGACCAAGTCGCGGTTTCGATCCATTGCGGCTCCCGGGGGCTGGGGCATCAAGTGGCCACGGACCATATGGCGATCATGCGGCAAGCCGCGCCGCGCCACGGCATCTCCCTGCCCGACCGGGACCTGGCCTGCGCCCCCATCGCATCGCCCGAAGGCGCACGCTATCTCGGAGCCATGCGCGCGGCCATAAACTGCGCCCTGGCCGGCCGGCAGGTCATCACCCATCTCGTGCGCGAAGTTTTTGCCGCGCTTTTTCCCGGCTGCCACCTGCGCCTGCTCTACGACGTGTCCCACAACACCTGCAAGGTCGAGCGCCACCCCACGCGACGGGGGAACCAGCAACTCCACGTCCACCGCAAAGGCGCGACCCGGGCCTTGGGACCGAGCCACCCCGACCTGCCCCAAGCCTTCCGGGGCGTGGGACAGCCGGTGCTGGTCGGGGGCAGCATGGGCACCGCCTCCTATATTTTATCCGGGACAGACGCGTCGCCGCCCGCCGCCTTCGCCTCGGCCTGCCACGGCGCGGGACGGACGCTTGGGCGCAAGCAGGCGGTCAAGCGCTTTCCCGGCCGCGGCGTCCTTGCCGCACTGACCGCAAAAGGCATCAGCCTTCGCGCCCACGACCTGCGCGGCCTTGGCGAGGAAGCGCCCCAAGCCTACAAGGACATCGAAGAAGTGATTCAGGCGGCCCACGGCCTGGGACTCGCCGTCAAAACCGCCAGGCTCCGCCCCCTGGCCTGCATCAAGGGATGATTCACCCATGCCCGAACAACTGATCCGCGAAACCGACGCCTTAGGCCGCCTGACCGGAGACGCCCTGCTCCTGCTCAATGAGAACGGCATCATCCTGCACGCCACCGACGCCGCCGGTGTGCTCTTCGGCACCCCACGCAACCAGTTGACGGGCCTGCCCTTCGGTATCCCCCTCGGCGCCTCGCCCAGCGGCACCGAAGTCACCATCGCGACCACCTCCCGCACAGCTCTCATGCGCCAGGAAAGCCTGGGCGAGGCGGGCCTGCCCCTGACCCGCATCTGGTTGCGCGACGTCACCGAGTTTAAAAAAGCCAAGACGGAGCTCACCGCCGCGCACGAGGCCGCCCTGGCCGGCGAACGCGCCAAAAGCAACTTTCTGGCCAACATCACCCACGAAATCCGCACGCCCATGATCGGCATCCTGGGCATGGCCGAGCTGACGCTGGCCACGGAGCTGACCTCCAAGCAACGAGAATACCTGGAGATGGCCCGGCATTCGGCCCAGTCGCTTTTGACCGTGCTCAACGACATCGTGGACTACGCCCGCATCGAGGTCGGCGCGCTCGAGCTGGCCAAGACCCCCTTCGACCTCTTCGCCACAGTGGAAGAGGCGGTCAGCGTTTTCCGCCCCCTGGCCGTCAAAAAAAACCTGTCCCTGGAATACCGTTTTCTCGGCGATGTGCCGCAAAACCTTGTCGGCGACGCCAGCCGGCTGCGCCAGATTCTCATCAACCTCGTCGGCAACGCGGTCAAATTCACCGATTCCGGCAGCGTTGTTCTGGCCATATGCCCGGAACCGGAAAAACAAAGCCCAGGCAAGGTGGGGCTGTGTTTCTCCGTGCGCGACACCGGCATCGGCATCCCCCGCGACAAGATCCCGGCCATTTTCGACAGCTTCACCCAGGCCGACGTGTCTCCGGCGCGGCGCTACCAGGGGGCGGGTCTGGGGCTTGCCATCGTACGGCACTTGGTCGAGATGCAAGGCGGCGAATACGGCGTGGAAAGCGAGGAAGGACAAGGCAGCATCTTTTCGTGCACCATGGAATTCGGCCTGCCGGCCGGCAGCGAAAAAGACGGCCCCGACGCCGTGACCGCCGCGCAGACGGCTCCTTCCCGTCCTCTGACCATCCTACTGGCCGAGGACAACCCCATCAACCAGATCTACGCCCAGGAACTGCTGGAAATGGACGGTCACCGGGTGATGGTGGCCCATACCGGACGCCGAGCCCTGGAGATGCTGCGCCGCCAGCGTTTCGACGTCATCCTCATGGACATCCAGATGCCGGAGATGGACGGGCTGGAGGCGACGCGGGCCATCCGCCAGGACACGACCGGCGACTTCGACCCGCAAATCCCCATCGTGGCCCTGACCGCCCATGCCCTCAAGGGGGACCGGGAAACGTTCCTGCGGGCCGGCATGAACGAATACTTGAGCAAGCCCGTCAGCCCCGAAAGCCTGGCCGCCGCCCTGTCGCGAGCCATGGGGCGGCAGGCCCCGGCCGCGCAAGAGGATGTCCCGGCCCAAAAGCCGACCGACGTCGCTATCCTGGAGTGGTCCGGACTTCTCACCAAGGCCCGGGGCAACACCGGATTTCTCATGAAGCTTTTTACGGCCTTCGTGGCCGAGCAGCCGGTCAACCTGGAATCCATGCGCGAGGCGCTGGCCCTGGCCGATTTCGATCAGCTGGCTTTCATGGCCCATTCACTCAAAGGTGCCGCCGCCACCATGTGCGCGCCCGTGTTGCGCGATGCCAGCCACGATCTGGAACGATCCGCCAAGGCTCCGAACCCCAAAGAAGCAGCCCAGGCCTTCGACGCCGTGGAGGCGGCCCTGCGCGACGTGGTGCGGGCCATGCGCGAAAAACTCACCGCCTTGGCTGTTTGAAGCGGGGAAAGAGAGAAGACCTGGGGGGAAACCTTTCTGAAGAAAGGTTATCCCCCCAGGCCCCCCTTCCAAAGACTTTCAACGATAACACCCCATCACCATTAAAAGTTTTTTGGAAGGGAGAGCGCGAGAGGGGAACCCTTTTTCCAAAAAGGGTTCCCCTCTCGCATCGCCTTTATCTTCACCCACCCTCAACACGTACAAGCTTGCTTGGGGGGTGTTTTTTCGTTGAAGGGCGACATCCGGCGCAGGGTATCGATGACTTTGGGCATCACTTCCAGCACCAGGTCCACGTCCTTGTCGGTGGTGTAGCGCGAGAGACTGAAGCGGATGGAACCGTGGGCGAAGGTGAAGGGCACGCCCATGGCCCGCAGCACGTGGGACGGCTCCAGGCTGCCCGAGGTGCAGGCCGAGCCCGAGCTGGCGCAGATGCCGTACTGGTCGAGCATGAGCAGGATGGCCTCGCCCTCCACATATTTGAAAGCGATACTTGAGGTATTGGGCAGCCGGTTGTCCGGGTCGCCGTTGACGATGGTATCGGGAACGCTGGCCAGGATGCCCTGCTCCAGCCGGTCACGCAACGCTTTGACGCGCGTATTTTCCTCGACCATGTTGTCGTGGGCAAGCGTCATGGCCTTGGCCAGGCCGATGATGCCGGCGGTGTTCTCGGTGCCGGCCCGACGGCCGCGCTCTTGGTGCCCGCCGATAAGAAACGGCCGGTAGGGAGTTCCCCTGCGCACGTAGAGCAGGCCCACGCCCTTTTGCGCATGGAGCTTGTGGCCGGAGAGGGCCAGCATATCCACGGGCAGTTCGGCCAGGTCGATACCCACCTTGCCCACGGCCTGCACGGCATCGGTGTGGACCAGCACGCCGCGCTCCTTGCACAGGGCGGCGATCTCCGGGATGGGAAAAATGGTCCCGGTTTCGTTATTGGCATACATGACGGACACCAGCGCCGTGTCCTTGCGGATGGCGCGGGAGAGTTCGCCGAGGTCGAGCCGCCCCTTCTCGTCCACTCCCAGATAGGTGACCTCGTAGTCCTTCTCCTCCAGATGCTTGGCCAGGCTCAGCACGGCCGGATGTTCCACCCGTGTGGTGATGAGGTGGCGTTTGTCCGGCTGGGCGGCCAGGGCGCTGCGGATAGCCGTATTGTCGGATTCCGAGCCGCAGGAAGTGAATATGATTTCCTCGGGCGCGCAGCCGAGCGTTTCTGCCGCGTCGGCCCGGGCCTTTTTCAGGCGATGCCCCACCTCGCCGCCGAAGGTGTGCATGCTCGACGGGTTGCCGTACAGCTCCCCGAAAAAGGGCAGCATCGCCTCGAGCACTTCCGGCGCGACCATGGTCGTGGCGTTGTTGTCGAGATACACCGGGTTCATTTGCCAGCCTCCTTGACCGTGATGTCGGGCTCCACCAGTTCCCGCAGCCGCTTTTGCACGAATTCGGTCAGCGTCACGTTGCTGACCGGACAGCCCTGGCACGCCCCGCGAAGGGCCACCAGCACCGTCTTGCCTTCGATGTCCAGCAGTTCGATGTCGCCGCCGTCCTTTTTGAGGTTGGGGCGGATCTCCTCGTCCATGACCTGGGTCACGCGCTTGACCCGTTCCAGGTTGGTAAGCCCCTTGGCCGGCGTCTTCGCCGCGCCGGCTTGCTGGCCAAGCTCCTCGTCCAGGATGGCTTGCAGCCGTTCCTGGCAGTCGCCGCAGCCGCCGCCGGCCTTGGTGAAGTCCGTGATCTCCTCCACGCTGGTCAGGGCGTTTTCGCGGATGGCCCGGCGGATCTGGCCTTCGTAGACGCCGAAACACTTGCACACCAGCTCGCCCTCGGGCTCGTGCTCCGGGGCCTTTTCGCCCAGATACCCGGCCAGGGCCGCCTCCAGGGCCTCCTGTCCCATGACCGAACAGTGCATCTTTTCCTTGGGCAGCCCGCCGAGATAGTCGGCAATGTCCTTGTTGGTGAGCTTTTTCGCTTCCTCGATGGTCTTGCCCTTGAGCAGCTCGGTCAGGACCGAACTCGAGGCGATTGCCGAGGCGCAGCCGAAGGTCTGGAAGCGGGCGTCCTCGATGACGCCGGCGTCGTTTATCTTCAGATACAGCTTGAGCGCGTCGCCGCAGGCAAGCGATCCGACCTCGCCCACGGCATTGGCGTCCTCAAGGCTGCCCACGTTGCGGGGATTGAGAAAATGATCCCTGACTTTATCGGTATATTCCCACATACTCTCCTCCGATCACCCTGGCGGTTTGGGGACAAACCAGTATAAGCCGCTTGCCGCGCCGCGAAAAGGGGTTTTGGCGTCTCACGCGCCCGTACAATTTCCTACCTTAGTAATAGGATTTATGAAGTCAATCACCTTCTTTACCCTTTTTGCCCCATGCGCTATCAATTCGACGGACAATCACCACGAAGCTCCAACCCCGACGCCGCTGACGACGCCCGGGACATAAGACAACCGCAGCAGCATGGCGGCGAAACCGTCGCCTCCGGAGAGGCGCGATGCTGGAAAAACTCGGGCTCATCGCCCTGGCCGGCGCAGCCGGCACCCTGGCCCGTTATTGGATTTCCGGGTTTGTGTACGGTCTGGCCGGTCGCCAATTCCCCTGGGGGACGGCGACCGCCAACATCCTCGGCTGCTTCCTGTTCGGCCTCATCTGGCAGCTCGGCGAAGGCCGGATGCTCATCCGCACCGAAACCCGGGCCATCATCCTCACAGGATTCATGGGCGCGTTCACCACCTTTTCCACGTTCATTTTCGAAAGCGGCGGCCTCATCGAGGACGGCCGCTACCTGACGGCCCTGGCCAATGTCGGATTCCAGACCGTGCTCGGCTTTGCCGCCCTTTTCGGCGGGTTGATGCTCGGCCGGATGTTTTGATGACGGCTGACGGGCCAGACCATGGCATCGCGAGAATCCTCGGCATTGAAGCGAGCCCGCGAAAGCGAGGCAACTCGCACATGCTGCTCCAGGCGGTCCTGGACGGCGCGCGCGGGAACGGCGCGGACGGCCAAGCGGTGCATCTGCGGGAATACCGATACGAACCTTGCCTGGGTTGCGAAGCCTGCCGCAAGGCAGGCGTCTGCACCGGGCTCCAGGACGGCATGACCCTCCTGTATCCAAAGATCGAGCAATGCTCCGGCTTGGCGCTTGTCTCCCCGGTGCATCAGTATAATATCAGCGCCAGGATGAAGGCCTTCCTCGACCGTCTGTACTGTTATTACGATTTCACGAACACGCGGCCCAGGGGCTGGTCGAGCCGATTGGCGGGCCAGGGAAGAAAGGCCGTCATCGGGGTCGTTGCCGAGCAAGCCGAAAAAAAGGATACCGGCGTCGCACTGGAGGCGATGCGGCTTCCGCTGGCCGCCCTGGGCTACGACATTGTGGGAGAATTCATCGCGCTCGGACTGTTTGACCTGGGCCGCGTCGCGCAGCATGAAGATATTCTTGCCCAGGCGCGGGAAGCCGGAAAACAGCTGGCCGGGGCTCTTTAAACAAGCAAGGGATCGCGGGTACCCCAACAAAAGGGAGGCCCCCGGCAGGGGCCATATTTGCAAGCGGGAGAAAACCATGACGGAATACGCCGAAGTGGAAGTGTTGCGCGTGTATTGCGGCGAATCCGACCGTAGCGACGGGCGGCCTGTCTATGAAGTGATCGTGGAGGAGGCCCGTCGGCACGGCGCGGCCGGGGCCACCGTGCTGCGCGGGGTGCTCGGGTTCGGGGCCGGCAGCCTTGTCCACACGGCCAAGTTGTTGCGCCTGTCCGAGGACCTGCCCATGGTGGTGGAGATCGTCGACCGGCCCGAGCGCATCGAGGCCGTGCTGCCCCGCATCGAGGGCGTGATCAAGGGCGGGCTCATCACGCGCCAGCGCGGCCTCACCGCCCGCTTTCATTGCCCTGTCCGGGTGCGCGACGTCATGGCCACGGCAGTGGCCACGGCCAACCGGGACACGCCGCTTCCGGTGGTGATGGACATGCTCGTTTCCCACGACAACAAGGCGGTGCTGGTCATCGAATCCGACGGTTCGGTGGCCGGAATCATCACGGGCGGCGATATCCTTATGCGCGGCGGCATGGCGGCGCGGCTGTCCCTGCAGGACATCCTGCCCGAGGACATCCGCAAAAACGAACGCGACAAGATTTCGGGACGCACCGCCGGCGAGGTCATGACCAGCCCGGTGGTGACGATCAATGACCGGACGAGCCTTCGCGACGCGGCCCAGCTCATGACCGGGAAAGGCCTCAAACGGCTTCCGGTGGTGGACGCCGCGGGCGAGCTCGTGGGGCTGGTCAGCCGGGTGGACATCCTGCGCGCGGCCTCTGACCTGGCCCCCTCGGCCCAGGCGCTGCCGCGCTTTACGGCCGGACTTTTCCAGCAGGCCCGGGACGTGATGATCACCGACGTGCCCACGGCCTTCCCGGACACGCCGCTGCACCAGGTGGTGGCCGCCATTGTCGCCTCGCCGCTTCGGCGCGCGGTGGTCGTGGACGCGGACAAGACGGTGCGCGGCATCATTCTCGACAGCGACCTGCTCCGGCGTTGCGGTCCGGCCCGAAAACCCGGCCTCATCGAGGCGCTTTTTTCCTTCGGCAAACCCGAGGAGACGGGGGCCTGCCCCACCGGCTCGGCGGCCGAGGTCATGGAACCAAACGTCCTTACCATCCACGAGGATGCGACCCTGATGGAAGTGCTGCAAAAAATGCTCGCGGCCAAGGTCAAACGGCTCGTGGTCGTGGACGACGCGGGCAAGCTGCTCGGCATGGTCGACCGCGAAGCGATTCTCCGCGTCATCGCCGGCGCGCATTGAGGGAAAAAGCGTGAGGGGAAACCCGCTCCCAAGGGGTCTCCCCTTTGGCGCGCCCCCTTGCGAAATTTCATAACGATAACATCCCCGCACGATGGGAAGTCTCCTCGTACGGCCCACGGCCAGGCAGGCGGGTGCGACTGGATTCACCCTTTGCCATGGCTGGCAATTCACGATAAGTCCGCCCTGCCCGGTCGTGTCACGATACGGCACCATCCAACCAAGACCGGGCATTCCAATTAAAAGCAAGGAGCAACACCCATGGAGCGTACCCTTTCCATCATCAAGCCCGACGCCGTTTCCCGCAATCTGGCCGGAGCCATCCTCAAAATGATCCAGGACGGGGGCCTTAAGGTCGTGGCCATGAAGATGATCCAGCTGTCCAAAGCCGAGGCCGAGGGTTTTTACGCCGTGCACAAGGAACGCCCGTTCTTCGGCAGCCTGGTGGACTTCATGATCTCCGGCCCGGTGGTCGTCTCCATCCTCGAGGGCGACGACGCCATCGCCCGCTACCGCAAGCTCATGGGCGCCACCAACCCGGCCAACGCCGAGGAAGGCACCATCCGCAAGACCTATGCCCTGGACATCGAGAAGAACTCCGTCCACGGCTCCGACGCCCCGGAAACCGCCGCTTTCGAAACGTCCTACTTCTTCAGCGCCCTGGAAATGGTGGGTTAGGGTCATGGCCGCCGTCATCGGCTTTCTCGGCGCGGGGAATATGGGCGGGGCCATCATCAATGGCCTTGTCGCCGTTGCCGACGTCTCGGCCCTGGCCTACGACGTGGACCCGGCCAAGGTGAAGGCGCTGGCCGACAAGAAGCTGGCCGCGCCGGCCGCGACCCCCGAGGCGCTGGCGGCGGGGGCCGATTACCTGATCCTGTGCGTCAAACCCCAGTACCTCGCCTCGGCCATGAAGGCTCTTACGCCGCATCTCAAGCCCGAGACGGTGGTCTGCTCCATCGTCGCCGGCGTGACCATGGCCCGGCTTCGGGAACTGACGGCCGGCAAATGCCCGGTGGTGCGCATCATGCCCAACACCCCGGCCTTGGTCGGCGCGGGCCAGTTCGCCCTGTGCCTGGAGGACCCGAAGCTGGGCGAGGCGCACCGGGCCTTCGTCCACGGGCTTTTCAACAAGCTTGGCCGCACCTACGTGCTCGAGGAAAAGCTCTTCGACGCCTTCACCGGCCTTGCCGGCTCCGGCCCGGCCTATGTCCTCTATTTCATGGAGGCGCTCATCGAATCCGGGGTGCTCGTGGGCTTTCCCCGGGACAAGGCCACGGATATCGTTTCCGGGCTCATCGAGGGCACGGCCAAGCTGGTCGCCGAATCCGGGCTTCATCCGAGCGTACTGCGCGAGATGGTCACCTCGCCGGCCGGCACCACCATCGAAGCGCTCATGCACCTCGACCGCAAGGCCGTGCGGGCGGCGGTCATCGACGCCGTGGCCGCCTCGCGTGACCGCTCCAAGGCCCTCGGCGCCTGACCGGCCCTTCTCCAAATCAAAAGCCCCCGGCGCCATGCGGCGCCGGGGGCTTTTTTCGTGGAATTGGATGCGCGACTAGGCGTTTTTCACCACATTCGTGGCTTTGGGACCCCGCTCGCCCTGAATGATGTCGAATTGCACAAGTTCGCCTTCGCGCAAGGTGCGAAAGCCTTCGCCCTCGATGGACGAGTAGTGGACAAACACGTCGTCCTCGCCCTCGCGCATGATGAAACCATAACCCTTCTTGTCACTGAACCACTTGACGGTACCTTCAAATCCCATAAGTCTGCCCTCCTCAAAAAGTCGTACTTTATTTTCTAGCACCACAAATTTGTTTGCGTCAATAAAAAAACTATCTCGCCTGGTAAAAATTCAAAACACAGCATTCGCCAACAGGATCCTGGACACGCGCAGAAAACGCAACGCAGAACATTCTATACGAAACAACTGTTACAATAAAACAGTTACTACGACAACAATTCCGCTTTCAAACAATACCAATCGCATCAACATTGCAAACCGTCTCGCATCCCAAAGGCTTTCGGTGGGGCCAAAGACCGGCTTTTGCACCAAGCGGCCAAAATACACGGATGGTCCTCCCATGGATGCGCCGCACAGCCACGCCGCGGCCGCCATGGGCCAGCCTGCATTCGGGCTAGCGCTTTTTCGGGCATCGGCAACGACATCGCCGAAGCGCACTGCTTTGCCCATGCCCAAAATCTTAGCTGCAATCCACATGCCAACGGCCGCAATCCTGGCCGGCAACCACGCCAGCGCATCGTCGGCCCTGGCCCCGAACCAGCCCAGGTCGCGGTACCGAGGCGTGCGGTAGCCCCACATGGAGTCGGCGGTGCTTACGGCCTTGTATGCCCAAAGTCCGGGCAGTCCGGCCACGGCCAGCCAAAAAAACGGCGCGACGAACGCATCGTTGGCGTTTTCGGCCACGGTCTCGGCCAGCGCCCGCCACAGTCCGGCCGCATCGAGCGCGGTCACGTCCCGGCTGACCAGCCCGGCAACGACCGTCCGGGCCGCTTCCACCTGCCCATTTTCAAGCAGCGCCGCCCCCTTGCGCCCCTCGCGCAAAAGCCCGCCCAGGGCCAAGCCGGCATAGGCGAAGTAC
Source organism: Solidesulfovibrio fructosivorans JJ] (assembly GCF_000179555.1). Classification (NCBI taxonomy): domain Bacteria; kingdom Pseudomonadati; phylum Thermodesulfobacteriota; class Desulfovibrionia; order Desulfovibrionales; family Desulfovibrionaceae; genus Solidesulfovibrio; species Solidesulfovibrio fructosivorans. The sequence continues at coordinate 162,487 of NZ_AECZ01000007.1, read as the reverse complement.
AGGCCGCAAACGGCCCCTATGCCCGGTATTCGGCCGAGCAGCCAGACGATCCCGCCGCTTGTCCCGGCGACAAGGGCCACGCAACAGGCCCCGAAAAAGCGGTTACGCAGGCCCAGCCGGTCGGCCAGGGCGTCCAGAACCGCATAGGCCGCGCCAATGGCCCGCACCGGATGCGGCAGCCACAACGGATCGGCCAAGGCCAGATCCAGCCCCACGGCCAGGACAATCATCCACGTTTCAATATGCATGCAGGATTCCCGTAAGAAGTATTCATTTGGCCGGCCCGCGGGCGGATGGGCGGGACAACGCTTTGTCGCTATGTGATGCTTCTGACGATATGTCGGCGGAAAAATGCGCTTGACTGACCGCCCTGCCCCCTGTCGCCCCTGACCGCACGCCCCACCTCCAACAGCAATCCCAACCCGTCAGTACGAACCAACGCCCTGCGACAAACAACAATTCCATGCCCTCTCCAGTGAAAGAGCATCCCAAGACGTCCCCGGCGACGATCCGGATTCCCTATTGAAAATTTTTGAAGGGGGTCCTGGGGGAAACTTTTTCCAAAAAGTTTCCCCCAGGCCGCCGGAGGCAAAAAAACTACTCACCCACCACAGGCGGGCGACGCAGTTTTTTGGAAAAGCGGTCGAATTCGCTCAGGACGCAGCCGCAGTACGGCTGACGGTAGATGCCCCATTCCTTGGACAGGGCCACGCCTTCGTCCCAATCGACGCGGAAGTCTCGGTAGTAAAACGGGACGCCGTGGCTTGTGGCCTGCGCCTCGCCCAGGGCGCGCAGCAGGCCGTGGTCCTGATATTTGCTGTAGAGTAACGAGGAAGAGTACGCGTCGCACCCCAAGCGCCGGGCTGTTTCGGCCGCGCGGGCCAAACGCTCGTCCCAGCAGGGCCGGCAGCGCGCATCGGGATCGGCGGTCGACCGGCGCAGATGCGGCAGCGGGTCGTAGTCGTCGTAGAGCACGTCCACGCCAAGCTTGGCCGCCACCTGGGCCAGGGCGTCGCGACGGCGCAGGTATTCCATCACGGGCTGGATGTTGGGGTTGTAAAAAAGCCCCACCACGCGCAGTCCGGCCTCGCGCAGGCGCAAGATGGGCGCAATGGCGCAAGGCCCGCAGCAGATATGCAGCAACAGGCGTTCGGACATGGCTTCAGATGGCGGTGACGACGATCTTTTTCTTGAATTCCTCTTCCATGGCCGAAAGCCGCGCCCGCTTGTAATTGAGCAGGTACAAAGCCAGTTCCTCGGAGACCTTGGCCGTAACGGTTTCCTGGCCGGAGTCCTTGCGCAGCTGGCGGTAGATGTCCTTGAGCACGGTCAACGCCTGCCATTCGTGGTTGCGCCGCTGGCCCGAGCCCTTGCAGCAGGGACAGGTCTCGGAGGTGATGGAAAGCGCCGAGGACCCCAGGCGCTGGCGCACGATTTCGAGCAGCCCGAAACGGGAGATGCGGCCGACGTCGGTGCGGGCCCGGTCGCTTTTGAAGGCCGCGCGCAGGGTCTTTTCCACCTCGGCCACGTGCTTGCGGTCCTTCATCTCGATGAAGTCGATGACGACCTGGCCGCCGATGTCGCGAAGGCGCAGCTGGCGGGCCACTTCCTCGGCCGCCTCGACATTGGTCTTGAGCGCCATTTCGCGGAAATTCGATTCGCCGCCGATCTTGCCGGAGTTGATGTCCACGGCGGTCAGGGCCTCGGCATGGTCGAAGGCCAGCACCCCGCCGCTCGGCAGGGTCACCTCGCGGCCGTAGAGCTGCTCGATCTGCTTGCGCAGGTTGAAGCGGTCCCAAAGCGGCACGTCCATGTCGGTGTGCTGTTTGACGATGCTCGGACGGCGCGGATAGATCAGGGAGGACATCTCCGCCACCCGGCCGGCGGTTTCCGGCTCGTCCACCCAGATTTCGCCCACCTCGTCGGTAAGGTAGTCGCGCACGGCCCGGGAAGACAGGTCCAGCTCCTGGTAGATCAGGCTCGGCGTCTCGGCCGTGGTGCCGCGCTGGCGCACTTCCTTCCACAGGCGCTTCAAGTAGGACAGGTCGCGTTCGAGGGCGGTCTTGGACTGGGACAGAGCGGCGGTGCGCACGATGATGCCGAGCCCCTCTTCCAGCTTGAGCCCGGAAATGGCTTCCTTGAGCCGCTTGCGTTCGGCCTCGTCCTCGATCTTGCGGGAGACGCCGCGCTGTTCGCGTCCGGGGGTCAGCACGAAATACCGGCCCGGCAGGGACAGGTAAGTGGTCAGAAACGCGCCCTTGTGGCCGGTCGGCTCCTTGACCACCTGGACGAGCAGCTCCTGGTTTTTTTTCAGCGCCTTCTGGATGGGCGGATACTTGGGGCGGCGCTCCCCGGCATGGACGATCTGGTAGTATTCGGGGTGCACCTCGTCGATCTGCAAAAAGCCGTTGCGCTCAGCCCCGTAATTGATGAACGCCGCCTGCAAGGCCGGATCGATGTTGTGGATGCGGCCCTTGTAGATGTGCCCCCGGGTCTTGGCCTGGTGCACCATCTCGACGTAATATTCCAACAGCAGGCCGTCCTCGGCCACGGCCACCTCGACCTGTTCGCCGGGCAGCACGCTGATGAACATCTTCTGTTTACGTTTCTTTCCTCTGCTCATTGAATGAAAACTCCCTGCCGCCGGCGGACGCTCCGCCGGGGCGAAATTTGGTATTATCCGGCCTGGCCGGAGTAAAAAATTTCCCCGCCCGCGCTCTCCCGGCGCACCGTCCCGTCACGCTCCAGGGCGTCGAGGGCGGCCTGCACGGCGTCAAGCGTCCGTCCCAGGGCGAGGCTTATGCCCTTCGCCGTCTGAGGACGCCGGGTGACGGACGCGGCGATGCGGGCCGTGAGATCGTCCGTCCGCCCGGCGGCAGGAACGCGGGCGCGCAAAGCGGCCGGCCCATGCCCTTCGGACGCGTCCTCGGCCGACGAAGGGGCCGCGACGCCGAGCGCCTGGCGGAAACGGGCCAGGACTTCGGGCACGACGGGCGCGGCGCCCAAATGGGCCCCCGGGCGGGACATGGTGACCACATCCACCCGGTCCGGGGCCAGCTCCCGGCAAAACGCGCGCAAAAGTTCCAGATTTTCTTCCGAATCGTTCCCGCCGGCCAGGAGCAGGATTTCCAGGTACAACCGACCGGCGAACCCGGCGCGGAAATCAAGCAGGCCCCGGCGGATGGCGGCAAGGTCCATGGACGGATGGGGACGGTTGACGCGGCGATACTCGGCCGCGACCAGCGTATCCATGGAAGGCAACACAATGTCGGCCCCGGCGATGTCGCGGCGCACCTGCGGGTCGGACAGCAGGCTCGAGTTGGTGAGCACGGCGACGGGCACGTCCGGGAAAAGTTCCTTGGCCCCGGCGATGATCGCGGCGCAGTCGGTATTGAGCGTCGGTTCGCCGAGTCCGCCGAGGGTGACGGCGTCGAGGGGGCCGCAACCGGCCGCCTTGACGGACGCCAGTTCCGCCAAAAGATGTTCGGCCGGGACGTAGGGCTTGCGGGCGACGGTCAAGGCATCCGTCGGCCCCACCTCGCAATAGAGGCAGTCGAAGGTGCAAATTCTTGCGCCAAGCAGGTCCAACCCCAGCGACAATCCGAGGCGGCCCGAGCGGACCGGGCCGAAAATAAAGCGATGTGCGTTCGTGGCGCGATCCTCCTTGTCGCGTCGCAGGCATCTTGACAGGGCAGCCCCGGGCGTGGACAAGGGCCATCGACTCTTACGGCATATGGAGCATACCGTGAAACAAGGCGATTTGATACTTCTGGTCTCTCCCAAGGGCAAGCGATATCTGAAGCGTTTTACGCCGGATATGATCCTGCACACCCAGGAAGGCATGATCCGGTTTTCGGATGTGGAGGCCGCGGGCTGCGGCGGCGCGGTCACGACCCACCTCGGCCACCAGTTTCGCATCCTGCGCCCGTCGACCTACGATCTGGTCAAGGGCGTCAAACGCTCCACCCAGATCATGTACCCCAAGGAGATCGGCTATGTCCTGCTCAAATTGGGCATCGGGCCGGGGGTGCGCGTCATCGAGGCCGGCAGCGGCTCCGGCGGCCTGACGCTGGCCCTGGCCTGGCTCGTGGGCGAGACGGGCCGGGTCTACACCTTCGAGCGGCGTCCGGAATTCTACGAACTTTCCGGCGAAAACCTCGAAGCCGTGGGCCTTTCCGACCGTGTCAGCCGGTTTCGTCACGACATCAGCACCGGATTTTACCCGGAAAGTCACATTCCCGGCAATCCGCTGACCGATCCTTCGGGAGCGGACGCGCTTTTTCTCGACGTACGCACGCCATGGGACTATCTTGACGCCGCCGCCGAGGTGGTATGCCCGGGCGCGCCGGTGGGCTTTTTACTGCCCACGACCAACCAGATCAGCGATCTCCTGCGCGCCCTGGAACATTCCCCGTTCGATGACGTCGAGGTCCTCGAAATCCTTGTGCGCCATTACAAGCCCGTCCCCGACAGGCTGCGGCCCGAGGACCGCATGGTGGCCCACACGGGGTTCCTGGTCTTCGCGCGCCATGGCGGCCGCGAGGCCTACAAACGCCCCCAGCCGCTGCCGGCCGTGCCGGAGGGCTGGACGCCCGACCCGCAGGACGCGGCAACCACTGAAACCGTCGCTGACGATTGACCTCGGCGGTGCCAACAGCTAAGACACATACCATGCCCCCTATTGTGCTCCGCGCCGAGCCGCCCCAGTCCATCAAACGCCTGCTCGATCCTCTGTCATCGTTGCTTGGCATCCCCGTGGCCGTCCAATCGGCGGCCGACATCCCCGTCTGGCCCGATCCCGGCCAGGAAGCCCATGCCATCCTGCATCGGGAGTTCGCCGAGCGCGGAGCCTGTCCCCTGCTGCTGCACCCGGAGCGAATTCCCTTGGACGGCGGGCAACCCGCCTCTGCCTGTCCCCTCGGGATGACGGTGCGGCGGTTCGCCGTGCCCCTGAGCGACGAGCGTACGGGCGTGCTCACCATGGGGCCGTATTTCCTGCATGCCGCGGACCGGGAGAGCCTGCGCGGGCGTTCCACCGCCGCCGACGCCGCCTTGGCCCAGGTCCCCTGCGTGCCGGCCGACCGCCACGCGACGCTCAAGGCGTTTTACAGGGAATTCGCTTCGTTCATTGGTTCGGCCGCCAAGGCCGGCGCGGCCAAGCAGACGTTTCTGGCCAATATGAGCCACGAACTGCGCACGCCCCTAAACGGCATCATGGGGATGCTGAGCCTCCTGCTCCAGAGCGATATGGGACCCAGGCAGCGCCAGTTTCTGGAGCTGGCCATGGACGCCTCCAACCAACTGCTCGGCGTGGTCAACGACCTGCTGGAGATGACCAACATCTCCATGGGCCGGCTGGAACTGGCCGAGGAACCTTTCGAATTGCGCCGGGGCCTGGCCGACCTCCTCGAAGCCTGCGACGAGGATGCGTCGCGACGCGGTCTGACGTTCACGGTCGTGGTGGACGCCGACGTCCCGGAAGTCCTGGTCGGCGACGTGGCCCGGCTGCGGCAAGTGCTGCTCAACATCATCGGCAACGCCGTGAAGTTCACGAACGACGGTTCGGTGGCGGTCCATATCTCCCGCCAGTCCACGGCGACCGACGGGGAAAGCTCCACCTTGCAGTTCACCGTGGTCGACACCGGCATCGGCATCCCCCCGGACAAGCAACGCATCATTTTCGAACGTTTCGCCATCGCGGAAAATTTTCTGAGCAAACGCTACGGCGCCACAGGGCTCGGCCTGTCCATCTCCAAGGAGATCGTGGAAAAAATGGGCGGGGCCATGCGGCTTCGCAGCGTGCCCGGCCAGGGAAGCGCCTTTTCCTTCACGGCCGTTTTCCGCCACCCCGAGCCGTACCGGGACTCGACCGACGCCGGCCTCCCCCCCCAGCCGCCCCTGCGTTGCCAGGGCGCGGTCATCGCCTATGTCGAAAACGAGCCCGTAAGCCAGCTCCTCGTGCGCCGCATCCTCGAGGATCGCGGCTATCTCGTGCTCTTGGCCGACAGCATCGCCAGGCTGCGGGAGATCCTGCCCACCCGCACGGTGGACATAATCCTCCTGGACATCCAGATGGCGGGCCAAGCCGGAGTGGAATGCATGGCGCGCATCCGTTCCGGGGAAATCGAGGGCGTGCCGGACGACATCCCCATCATCGGCCTGTCCGCCCAGGCCGCTGTCGCCGCCCTCCAAAGCTGTCTCGAGGCCGGCCTCACCGACGCCATAACCAAGCCCGTGACCCGCCAAAGCCTGCTTGCCGTCGTGGAACGCGCCATGCCGGGATGCCGTGGAACGGATCGCTTGAAATCTCCAGCCGCCTAGGCTATAAAGCCTTCCTTTTTCCCGCCTCGGGATTTCGCCTTCATAAGGAGATCTGTCATGACCCGAAAGGACCGTACCGAGGGCATCTATTCCCGCCGGGAAGTGCTCGACGAATCCGAACGCCGGCAATACTACCAGATCCAGATCAAGGACCTGCTTTCGTACGCCTACCGTTATTCCGAGGACGTCAAGAAACGTTTTGACCGCGCCCAGTTCCAGGCGTCAAAGTTCAAGACCCTCTCGGACCTCAAGCACATCCCCATTCTCAAGAAAAAAGAGCTCATCTTCCTCCAGTCCATGGGGCCCCGCCTGGGCGGGCTTCTCACCAAGGACATGGGCGAGCTGCGCCGCATCTTCCTGTCCCCGGGCCCCATCTTCGACCCCGAGGATCGCGAGGACGACTACTGGGGCTGGACCGAGGGCTTCTACGCCAGCGGCTTCCGTTCCGGCGACCTCGTCCAGGTCACCTTCAACTACCACCTGACCCCGGCCGGGCTCATGTTCGAGGAACCGCTGAAAAACCTCGGTTGCGCCGTGGTGCCGGCTGGTCCGGGCAACTCCACCACCCAGCTCGAGATCATGCAGAAACTGCGCGCCACAGGCTACGTGGGCACGCCGAGCTACCTCATGCACCTGGCCCAGAAGGGCGAGGAGATGGGCCTCAACCTGCGCAAGGACCTCTACCTGGAAGTGGCCTTCGTCACGGGCGAGAAGTTTTCCGAGAAGCTGCGCTCCAACCTGGAAAAGAAGTTCGACATCATCATGCGCCAGGGCTACGGCACGGCCGACGTCGGCTGCGTGGGCTACGAATGCTTCCACAAGACGGGCCTGCACATCGCCAACCGCGCCTTTGTCGAGATCTGCCACCCCGACACCGGCATTCCGCTCAAGGACGGCGAGGTGGGCGAGATCGTGGTCACGGCCTTCAACAAGACCTATCCGCTCATTCGCCTGGCCACCGGCGACCTGTCCTACATCGAGCGCGCCCCCTGCCCCTGCGGCCGCACCTCGCCGCGCCTGGGTTCCATCGTCGGCCGCGTGGACACCACCGCCCGCATCAAGGGCATGTTCGTCTACCCGCACCAGGTCGAACAGGTCATCACCCGGTTCGAGGAAATCAAGCGCTGGCAGATCGAGGTCACCAACCCTGGCGGCATCGACGAAATGAACCTCATCGTCGAGGCTTCCAACTTCAAGCGCGAAGAAGACCTGCTTCACAAGTTCCGGGAAAAGATCAAACTGCGTCCGTCGCTGACCGTCGTCGCGCCCGGCACCCTGCCGCCGCAGATCCGGCCCATCGAGGACAAGCGCAAGTGGGATTAGGGAAAAAAACCGGGGGAAAACTTTTCTGAAGAAAAGTTTTCCCCCGGACCCCCTTTTCAATGACTTTCAATAGTAATGGGATGTTACGCATAACTACCCTCACCGCCATAAACTTTAGGAAGGGGAGAACGCGAGAGGGGAGAACCCTTTTGAAGGGGTTTCCCCTCTCGCATCTTCCTGTCTTTTTCCTCTTCTCTTCACTCCTCCTGGCCGGCTGCGCCGGAAAAAACGTCCCGGTTCCCATGGCCCCGGGCCATGTCGCTCCGGAGACCCTGGTCGGCGCCTTGGGCGCGCCGCTTTCACCCCGGGAGTTTACGGCCACATTTCTCTCGGCCGATTACATCCTGGCCGGCGAGGAGCATCCCAATCCCTGCGATCACCTGGCCCAGGCGGAGCTCATTCGCCGCCTCGTCGCCGCCGGCGTGCGTCCGGCCATCGGCCTGGAAATGCTGCCCGTCGAGACCCAGCCCGTCCTCGATGCCTTCAGCGCCGGAAAGCTGGCCGTGGCCGACCTGCCCCGGGCCCTCGATTGGAAAAAGACCTGGGGCTACGATTTCGCGCTCTACGAACCGATTTTCGCGGCCGCCCGGCAATACCGCCTGCCGGTCTTCGCCTTGAACGCCCCCCGGGGACTGGCCCGCAAAGTCGGCCAAAAGGGCCTGGACAACCTCACCCCGAGCGAACGGGCCGCCTTGCCCGGAACCATTGTGCCTCCCGACCCGGCCCAGGTGCAGGAACTGCGCGCGGTTTACGACGAACACGCCGCCAGGCTCGAAAAAATGATCAAGGCCGGCAAGAAAAAAACCGACGGCCGCGACCGCTTCGCCGATTTCATAACCGTCCAGTCGCTTTGGGACACGCAGATGGCCTCCCGGGCCCTGTACGCCCATGCCGCAAGCAAGCGGCCGGTGGTTATCATCGCCGGCGGCGGCCATGTGGAGCGCGGCTGGGGCATTGCCCGCCGCCTGGCCGAACTCGATCCCGGGGCCACGATCGCAACCGTCATGCCCTGGCGCGGCGGCGAAAAGCCAGAAGCCGACCTCGCCCAGACTTTTTTTTCCTGCCCGGCCGTGCACCGCAGCCGGCTCGGCATGACGCTGTCACGGGAGGAGCCGGCCGCCGGTGAAAAGCCCGCGCCGCTGCTCGTGACCGCCATCGCTCCCGGTTCCCCCGCCGCCAAGGCCGGCCTTTTGCCGGGCGACGCCGTCACCGCCGCCGGGGGCCACGAAGCGACCGCGCTCTCCGTGCTCCACACCGCCGCCATGGAAGCGATTGCGGCCGGAAAGCCGCTCACGCTCACCGTCTCTCGGGCCGGCGAGACCATCGACATCGCCATCCCCCTGAAGATGCCCGCCGCCGCCAAGAAGTAAGCCCATGCCCGAACTGCCCGAGGTGGAAACCATTGCCCGCGCCCTGGCCCCGGGGCTTACGGGCCGCGCCGTCACGGGGCTTGTCGTGCCCGACCCCAAGGTCCTGGCCGGCCCCCGGACCAAGGCGGCCTTTGCCAAAAATCTTGTCGGCCGGCCGATCACGACCGTGGACCGCCGGGCCAAGCTGTTGCTGGTGCGCCTGGGCCCAAGGCCTGAAGTCGCCGGCGACGCGGCCGCCGTGCTCGCTTTTCACCTCAAGATGACCGGACGGTTTCATATCGCTTCGGCGGACGCCCCCGTTCCGGAGCGGGCCCGGCTGCTGGTCGACCTCAATGACGGCCAGGCCCTGGTGTTTTCGGACCTGCGCCGTTTCGGCACGGCCCGGCTGTTCTCGCCCGAGGGACTCGCCGCCTGGGATTTTTACGCCTCTCTCGGTCCCGAGCCCTGGGACATGACGCCAGAGGCCTTCACAACCGCCCTGTCCAGGCGATCCACGCGCATCAAGGCGGTGCTCCTCGACCAGACGGTCATTGCCGGCATCGGCAACATCTACGCCGACGAGTCGCTTCACGCCGCCGGCATCCATCCCGAAACCCGGGCCGGGGACATCTCCCCAAGCCGGGCCGAAAAGCTGCTGGCCGCGATCCAGGCCGTCATCGCCCGGGCCATCGCCGCCGGCGGCAGCACCATCCGCGATTACCGCACGCCCGATGGAGTGGAGGGCGGCTTCCAAAACGAGTTCGCCGTCTACGGCAAGGCCGGCGAGCCTTGCCCGGATTGCGGCACGAAACTCGTCGCGGTCAAGGTCGCCGGGCGCACCTCCACGTTTTGCCCCACCTGCCAAAAATAAGTAAGGGAAGTCATGCCGCAGCATGTCAGACAGATCGCCAAGGACGCCTCCATCGTCGGCGGCGCGACGCTCCTCTCCCGCATCCTGGGTTTTTTCCGCGACATGATCCTGGCCTACGTGCTCGGGGCCGGCGTCTCCGCCGACGCCTTCTACGTGGCCTACCGGCTCCCCAACATGATGCGCCGGCTTTTCGCCGAAGGTTCCATGACCATGGCCTTCGTCCCTGTCTTCACCCGGCTGCGCGAGGAGGTAGGCGACGAGCGGGCCTTTGCCATGCCGCGCGCGGCCATGGTCTGGCTGCTCATCATTCTCGGCGTGCTGACCACGCTCGCCATCCTCTTCGCCAGGCCGCTCACGCATCTCATCACCCCGGGCTTTGCCGATGATCCGGCCCTTTTCGACCTGACGGTGGAGCTTACACGCATCGTCTTCCCCTACATCATCGAGATCTCGGCCGTGGCCTTGTGCATGGGCGTGCTCAATTCCTTCGGCCACTTCCTGGCCCCGGCGCTGGCCACCTCGGAACTCAATACCATCATCATCCTCGGCGCGGGCGTGGCCTGGCTTTTCGGGCTCAACGTGCCGCATACGCTGGCCTGGGCCGTGGTCGTCGGCGGATTCGGCCAGGTGCTCATGCAGCAGCCGCAAATGCGCAAGTACGGCTTTTCCTGGCGCGGCCCCTGGTCGCTCAAGGATAAAGGCGTGATCCGCATGGGCCTGCTCATGCTGCCAACAGCCTTCGGCGCGGCGGTCTACCAACTCAACATCGTGATCGGCACCCTGCTCGCCTCCTATCTCCCCACCGGCAGCATCTCCTACCTCTACTACGCCGACCGGCTGGTGCAGTTTCCCCTGGGCGTTTTCGGCGTGGCCGTGGGCACGGTGGCGCTGCCGAGCCTGTCCAAGCTGGCCTCGAGCGGCCAAACCGGGGAATTCACGGAAACGCTCAACGCCTCGTTGCGGCTGACCCTTTTCATCTGCCTTCCGGCGGCGGCCGGACTCATCGCCCTGGCCGAGCCCATGGTGCACATCCTCTTCGGCCGGGGCGCCTTCGGGCCCCATGCCGTGTCCGCCACAGCGGCGGCGCTCGTGGCCTACGGCGTGGGCCTGCCCGCCTTCGCCTGCGTGCGGCCGCTCTACTCCGCCTACTTCGCCCTGACCGACACCCGCACCCCGGCCATCACCGCCGCCGTATGTCTGGTGGTCTACGTCATCGCCGGCCTGGCCCTCATGGGCCCGACGGCCCATGTCGGACTGGCCCTGGCCACGTCCATCTCGTCCTGGGTCAACGTGGCGGTCCTTGGCGTCATTTTACGCAAGCGCCTGGGCGGCTCCTGGTTTCGGCCCGGACGCACGACCGTCATCGGGGCGCTCTTAAGCTGCGGCGTGGGACTTGGAGCGTACACCACGGCCGGCTGGCCGCTTCTGGCCCTGGCGCTCATCCTCGTCTGGGCCGTGGCCTACATGGGGCTCGCCTCGCTGCTGCGGGTCGAGGAAGCCCGGCTGCTGACGGATTTCGCGCGCCGCCGGCTGCGGCGCAAGATCCGGGCTTAAGCAAGCGCGTTTTCAGGCTCTCAAGGCGATAAGGAGGACCGTACATGGCGCTTTTCACTGTGGAAAACCTGATCGCCTTCCTGACGCTGGCCGCCCTCGAGATCATTCTCGGCATCGACAACATCGTCTTTATCGCCATCATCAGCAACGCGCTGCCCGAAGCCATCCAGACCAAGGCGCGCAAGATCGGCCTGCTTCTGGCCATGGGCACCCGCCTGCTGCTGCTTTTCGGCATCACCTGGATCATGGGGCTCACCGCGCCGCTTTTTTCCGTGCTCGGCCATACGGTCACGGGCCGCGACATCGTGCTTTTGGCGGGCGGGCTTTTCCTCATCGCCAAATCGACCTTCGAGATTCATGAGAAAATCGAACCGGAACCTGACGGGGAACTCCACGTGAAAAGGGTCCGGACGTTCTGGCCCACCGTGACCCAGATCGCCCTGCTGGACATTGTTTTTTCGCTGGATTCGGTCATCACCGCCGTGGGCATGTCCGGGGAAATCGTCGTCATGGCGGCGGCGGTGATCGCGGCGGTCCTGGTCATGATGCGCTTCGCCGATCCGGTCAGCCATTTCGTGGCCCGGCACCCCACGGTGCAGATGCTGGCCCTGTCGTTTCTGATCCTTATCGGCGTATTCCTTGTGGCCGAGGGACTGGGCCGGCCCATAGACCGGGGCTACATCTATTTCGCCATGGCTTTTTCACTGCTGGTGGAGCTGCTCAACATGCGGGCGCGCAAGGCGGAAGCCAAACAAAACCGTCCGTAAGGCGCTTTCGCCTTACGGACGGTTATAAAGAAGATTTCTATGCGGTTAGGCTATGTGGCTAAAAAAACGCTACCAGCCACGGCGTTGTTGCCGACAGGCGTTATATCCAATATTGCAGTTTTGAACGCATGCCGGGACACCGCCACAGACCATCAGGCAATTCTGATAGCTCCTGTTGCACCCCCGCACAGGCGGTGGCGGCGGAGGCGGCTGTCTTCTGTTGCGTACGCACTGCCCATAACGACCGGACCAGTGCGTTCCGGGCGGACATGGTGCGGGGGGAGGCGGTGGCCTCCTATTGCGCACGCATTGCCAATAACGGTTGGACCAGTGCGTTCCGGGCGGGCATTGCGCGAATGCATTCATGTCCCCCAAAACAAAACTGGCGCCAATGAGGATGCACACCACCACGGCCAATCGCATGTTTGACCTCATGGAGCCCTCCTGTCACCGGTAGTAGTTTCAAACGTACTTGCCCTATACGGAAACGGCAAGCGTTTTTCCACGATTCCCGGCTCCGCCGCCTCAATAGCCAGCGAAGGCTCCCGGGCTTGCCTTTTGCCGTATTTGGTTAACAAGATGAACATATCCGCATGCATGCCTCATCTCCCGAACAGCTCCTGGCGTATTTTGCATCGAAGCGGAGACGCGTCAAGAGGCTCCGGATCATGACGCGGGAATCGGCCCGGCAACACTTTCCGCGCGGTCTGGTCCAGCCGCCGAACGGATTTCGCTTCGGCACGGACGCGCTGCTGCTGGCCTGCTTCGCCGCCAGCCTCCCCGGCCGGCGCGTGCTCGACTGCGGCACCGGCTGCGGTCCGGTGGGTCTGGGCATGCTGCTTTCCGGCGAAGACAGCCAACGCCTGGTGCTCGGCCTGGACAAGGCCCCGGAGATGATCGCGGCGGCCAATGCCAACGCCCAGGCCCTAGGTTTTGGCGACCGGTTCGCGGCACGGCTTCTCGACATGCGGGACCTGCGCGACCGGCCGGACATCGTGTCCGCCGAATCCATGGATCTGGTGGTAGCCAATCCGCCGTACCGCCATCCCGATTCGGGCCGCCGGCCCCCTTCCGCGGATCGCGAAACGGCCCGGTTCGAGGTGGACGGCGGCCTGGAGGCATTCGTCGACGCTGCCGCGTACGCCCTGGTCAACGCGGGGCGCTTCGCCTGCGTCCATCTGGCCGAACGGCTGGCCCATGTCGTGAGGAGCCTTGCGGCCCGCAACCTGGAAATCAAACACATTCTCCCCATCTCGCCGCGCCGGGACGCCCCGGCCAAACAGATGCTCGTCCTGGCCCGTAAAAACGGCCGGCCCGGCCTGCGTCTGGACCCGCCCCTGGCCCTCTATGAAGGCGAGGGAGCGGAAACGCGCTTGTCGCGACAGGCCCTGCGTTTCTGTCCCTTTCTGGCCTGCAACGCCTCCCCCGGAACCTTCGCCGCTGCCGCGGAGTAACGGCGGGGGAAAGGGTCCTCCCTCCCTTTCCCGCCGGACACGAATCCGGTTTCCCGCTGTCGCCTCCGGACAACCGCCTATTTCTTCCCTCGGAAAAGTTTCTCCGGTTCGGGGTCGGGGGTATCCTCGCCAAGCACTACCGGCTGTTCGCGCCGCCAGACCAAGCCCGCTTCCGCAAGCCGCACCACCATGCTCTGATTCCGCGAGCCTTCCACGGTCGCGGCGTCGGCAGCCATCTCCAAGGCCGGGAGCGTGGGCGGATCGCTGACGTACACAACCGCTCCGAGCAGCGTCGCGCCGGCAATGCACAGCATGCGTTTCATGGCGAGTCCTCCTTGCGCTTGACCGCCCGGCAGGCGGCGTTATTGCAACACCGCCCTCACCCAGCCAGAATCATGCCAAGCATGACTCATCATATATCATATTTAAATTCAATAAGATAACGGACAACGAGACATCGACGACCTGCCCGTGCCAACGTTCTTGACGGAGCGGATCGACACTCTGCCCATATTTCGGCAACTCGACGATGCGATGGAGCGTGTGTTCGGAAAAAAGAGCGCGGGGGGGGAACCCTTTGGCAAGACAAGGGGTTCCCCAGGCTCTTTAAAAGACTTCGGCTTCGAACCAGAAAATCTGGGTGGCCGGGTCTTTCCAGCAGCCGGGTTCCATACCGGCCTTGCTGCAAGTCTGGCACAGAAACGTCTCCCGGTCCCAGCCCCATTCAACCGGCACCTGGGGCAAAAGCAGCCCCGAACGTCCGCCCCGGCGCATAAGCAGCCCATGGCGGCCCACTTCCACCAGATTCGGGTCCGGGCAAGGCGTCAGGGGGCTTAGGACCGATATCTCCACGGTGACGGCCTCGAATTCCTCAGGGGAAAGCGGCGGGAAACGCGGGTCCTCGAAGGCCGCCGCCTCGGCCATGTCGGCGATGGTCGTAAAAAGCGGACGGTCGCCGATGATATGGCCGATACAGCCCCGAAGCCGGCCGCGCAAATTGAGCGTGACGAACGCGCCGTAAGCTTCACGCAGCTTGTCCGTCGGCGGCTGCGGCACCGCGGCGGCCTTGCCGGCCAGCCGCGCGGCGATACGCAGCTTGACGCAATTCTTGAGGTAATCCTTCTCTTCCCCGGTCAAGGCGAAATGAAACGCGTCCATGGCTTTCCTCCTCCGGCAACGGCTTGTCTGTCCGTTCCCTTGTGCGCCCTGTCGCCGAAAGGGGCAAGAAGGACCATCGCATGCCTAAAGACAACATTCCCCGAGCAGGGCGTAAAATTCCCCGGCCGCGGCCTGCATGAGAAAATGGCAATCCGTGGGAAACGGGCGCAGGCGGATGTCGTGCTGTTGCAAAAAAGTCAGGGTCTCCGGCGCAAGATCCCGGCCGTAGGCATAGGTGACAGGCAGTTGCAGCCCGGCCAGGGCCGCTCCGGCGGCATGGCTCCATTTCCCGGGCAGGGATTTGGCTTCCCGGCGCACGGCCAGCACGGTGCCGGCAAAGGCCTCCCGGCGGCAGAAGCGTAGTGAGGCATAGTAATGCCGGCAAAAGGGAAACCGGCCGAGGTAATCGCGAAAAATCACCTGCTCCCGAAACGTGTCGTACCATTCGTCGAAACGGCCGGAGAGCCTCGCCGCCTCGGCATGGGCGGTGACGAACGAGCCGAAACGCGTGACCGAGGCCTCGGCCAGGATCAGGTGGGCCACCTCGCCCGGCGCGGCATCGCGACAGTAGTAGATGGCCGGAATGCCGCCCACGGAATGCCCGACCAGAAACAGCGGGCTCGGACGCAGGCCGTATTGGGACGTGAGGTGCCTGAGCACGGCCCGGACCCGGCCCGTAGCGGCCTCCATGGAATAGTCCCTGGCGGCGGGGCTGGCCCCGTGGCCGGCCATGTCCGGGACAATGAGGCTGGCCCCGGCCAAATAGCGCGTTTCGAAGGCTTCCTCGAAAGCCAAATGGGAGTCGCCAAGGCCGTGCAGACAGACCACGGCCGGAGCCCGGCCGACAATGATCCGAACCCGGGCGTAAACCGGGGCGTCGTCCGTCGGCGCGAGGACCTCGCGTATCCCCATGTCGCCGCGTTGCTCCGAGGCAAAGAATTTTCCCATAACCTTGACCATCCCCCTCCAGCACATGTAATCCTAGCGGGAATCTTGAAGTCACGCCAGTCGTCCCCGTGGCGATCCTGGCTGGTGGCTACAACACTGCGACAGGCGGACGGAACCTTATGAAATTCACCATTGCGGCCCGATTGGGGCTCGGCTTCGGACTTGTGCTTGCGGCCATGACCACCGGAACGCTGGTCATGACCCTGTCCATGAGCGCCGTGAAGGAACGCGCGGCCAACATCCGCACCGAAAGCCTTCCCCTGGCCGACGAAGCGGCCAAAATGCAGTTTATGGCCGTGAACGTGCAACAGCTCCTCACCGATGTTTCGGCGACCGGCAGCGAGGACGGCTTCGCGGAGGCCAAGGAGTCGGCGGACATATTTCGAAACGGCGTGGCCAAATTCAAGGAAGCGGCGCGCCAAAAAAACGATGCGGCCCTGCGTACGGAAATCGAGGCCATCGCCAAGGACTTCGAGGCAATGAACGATGTCGGCATCCGCATGGCCAAGGCCTATATCAGCCAGGGCCGCGAGGCCGGCAACGCGCTGATGGAGGACTTCGACGCGCGCACGGAGGCTTTGGCCAAGCGCATCAATCCGCTCAAGGAACGGCAGTTCAAAATGGCCGATGACCAGGTTTCCGCCGTGGTCGCCTCCCTGGGCACGGACCTGACCCTGCAATACGCCCTGCTCGCCCTGTCGCTTGGCATCGGCGTGGTCACGGCCTGGCTGGTTTCCCGAAGCATCGGGAGACAGCTCGGAGCCGAGCCCGAGGAAGTGGCCGCCCTGGCACGGGAAGTGGCTGCCGGACACTTCGACAACGTCCAAGCCGCCTGCGCCAGAAACGGCGACAACTGCGGGGTCATGTCGGCCATGGCCGAAATGGCTAAAAAACTGCGCGCCTCATTCGAGGAGGTCGCGGCCGGCAAAGCCGCGGCCGAAGACAAAAGCGCCGAAGCCGAGCGCAGCCGGCTCGCGGCCGAGAAAGCCATGGGGCAGGCCGAAACGGCGCGCCTCGCCGGCATGGCCGAAGCGGCCGAACGCTTGGAAGACCTGGCCGATGTCGTGGCCCGGGCCGGCAACGCCCTGACCGACCGCGTCGCCCAGGTTTCGGGCGGGACCCAGCGCCAGTACGACCGTACCACCGAGACGGCCACGGCCATGGAAGAACTCAACGCCACCGTGCTCGCCGTGGCCCAAAACGCCGAACGGGCCTCGGAGAGCGCCCAGGCCGCCCGGGAAGGGGCGACACAAGGGCTGAGCGCCACCGAGGAGGTCTCCAGCTCCATCGCACGGGTCCGGGAGCTTTCCCTCGGACTCAAGGCCAGCCTCGACGGACTGGGCGAGCGGGCCAAGGGCATCACCGCCATCATGAGCGTCATTTCCGACATCGCCGACCAGACCAACCTGCTGGCCTTAAACGCCGCCATCGAGGCGGCAAGGGCCGGCGACGCCGGACGCGGCTTCGCGGTCGTGGCCGACGAGGTGCGAAAGCTGGCCGAAAAGACCATGCAGGCAACCGGCGAGGTGGCCGCCGTGGTCACGGCCATAAACGACGGCGTTCGGGAAAACGTGTCCGGAATGGACACGGCCGTGGAGGCTGTGGCCGCCACCACGGAACTTGCCGAAAAATCCGGGGCCGCCCTGCGCCATATCGTGGACATGACGGAGTCCACCACCGAAGAGATCCGCCAGATCGCCGAAGCCTCGCAGCAGCAATCCGCCGCCTCGGACGAGATCAACCGGGCCCTGGCCGACATCAGCCTCGTATCCGAGGAGACCGCCCAGGGCATGGACGACGCCCGGGAGGAACTAGACCGGCTGTCTCAATCGGCGGCCCAGCTCGCCGCGCTGATCGACGGACTACGGCGCGAAGATTCCGCCGCCCTCCCGAGCGTATAATCCTTTTGAAAGGAGAACTGGGGGAAACCTTTCTGAAGAAAGGTTATCCCCCAGACCCCCTTCCAAAGACTTTCAACGGTTACAGAGCGTTACCATGAGAGCGCCTGTCAACGTGAAAAATTTTTAGGAGGGGAGAGCGCGAGAGGGGGACCCTTTTTTCAAAAAGGGTCCCCCTCTCGCATCTTCCTCACCTCTCAAAAGCTCAACGAACGCCGCGTTCGTTGAAGAACGAACTGTACTTCTGGTCGGTGCCCTTGATGTGGCCGACGAGCCAGTTTTTCAGGAAGTCCATGACCTCGTTGGTCAGCGCCACCTTGTTGGCCCGGAAGTCATTGCCGAAGGCGATAACCTTATCCACGAACTTCTCGTGCTCCTTGCGGTGGTTGAGGTAGCCCGGGTACTTGTACTGCTCCATGAGCTTTTCCTCGAAACCGAAATGCTCCACCGCGTATTCCTCGAGTTCGCGCAGGATGCTTTCCACCTGCCCCTTGCCCTTTCCGGCGCGCATGGCCTCGTGCAGGTCGCAGATCATCCGCACCAGCTTCTGGTGCTGGCTGTCGATTTCCTGGATGCCGACGGCCAGAGATTGGTCCCAGATGAGGATGGCGTCGCTGGCGGATTTGGACGGCGCGGCATGGGCGGGAGCGGGATGCGTGGACGCGGCTTTAGGCGCGGGTTTGGCCGGCGCATGGGGAAGGGCCTTGGCCGCGACCGGACGCCGGGGAGCGGGCAACGACTTGGCGGCGGGACGGCTCGACGGCAGGGACGGCATCTTGGCCCTCGCGGCCACGGCGCGCGGCGCCACGGTCTTTCTCGGGCGGGACGCCGTCGTATCGCCGGTCATGCGGCGAATGACGTCGTCGAGTTCGCCGGACAGGGCGGAAAGCGCGGAAAGCGCGGCGGTGGCGGTTTCCATGCCGTCGGCGGTTTCACCCGCGATGCGGTTGACCTCTTCCACGGCCCGGTTGATCTCTTCGGAGGTCGCGGACTGCTCCTCCGAGGCCGTGGCGATGGAGGCGACTTGCGCGGCGGTGGCGTCGACGATGCCCACGATCTCGTCCATGAAACGACCCGAGGCGGCGGCGGCGTTCGTGCTCTCCTCGATGCCCTGGGCGGCTGTTTCCACGGCGCTGATGTTCTCGCGGGCCTGGCCCTGGATGGAGGCCACGGCCTCGCCCACTTCCTTGGTGGCGGTCATGGTCTTTTCGGCCAGCTTTCGCACCTCGTCGGCCACGACCGCGAAGCCGCGCCCGGCGTCGCCGGCCCTTGCCGCTTCGATGGCGGCGTTTAAGGCCAGCAGGTTGGTCTGGTCGGCGATGTCGGAAATGACGTTCATGATATGCCCGATGCTGTCGGCCTGCTGGCCAAGGCGGGTCATGGATTCCTTGAGCTCCAGGATGCGTTGGCGGATGGTTTCGATGGAATCGACGGCGGAGCGCACGCCCTCGGCCCCGGTGAGCGCCTTGCCCTTGGCCTCGTCGGCGCTGGCGGCGGCGGCGGAGGCGTTGCGGGCCACCTCGAGCACGGTGGCGTTCATCTCCTCCATGGCCGTGGCCGTCTCGATCATGCGGTCACGCTGGTGCTGGGCGCCGCCGGCCACGTGGTGGGCTTGTTCGAGCAGGCTCGCCGATTCGTCCATGACGGATTCGGATACGGTCACGGCCTTGGCCGCGGCCTCGTTCATGCGGGAAAGCAGCTCGTTGGTTTGGGCTTCCTGTTCCCGGGTGGTGGCCAGGGCGGTCTCGGCCTCGGCGGCATGGCGTTCGGCCTGGAGGCCTTTCTCCCGGGCCTCGGTCATGTTGGCTTCAAGGGCGGCCACCATGCGGGAGAGGGATTCACGCAATTCGGCCAATTCCGATGGATAATTCCCGGCGGCGCGGGCCTTGAGGTCGCCACGGGCCACGGCGGCGGCATATTCCCGCAACCTTGTCAGCGGCGCGCTCAGGTTGCGGCCCAAAAGCATCAGCACGGTCACGAAGACCACCGCGCCAAGAGCCATGCCGCTGGCCTGGATGGTCATCAGGGTTGTGACGTTGCCCTCGGTTTCGGCTTCCAGCTGGTCCACGGCCTTGTCCTGGGCCGTCACCACATTTTCCGCCGCGGCCGCCAGCCTGTCGGCCGTGGCGCTGTCCGGCCTGGACAGCATGGTTTCCACTTCCGTCACGAAGGGCTTGAAATGCGTTGCTGTAGCCATGAGCAGGGCGGCCGTTTCCTGATCGGCCGTGGGGATATGGAAACCCTTGCCGTCGTTGTAGTCGCCGCCGGCAATGAGCAGCTTCTGAATGTCGGCGAAGGTGACGAGGCGCTTGCGCACAGCGGCGGCCAGGGAGGCATCGGCGCGCCCGGATTTGGCGTTATGGGCGTAGGTCAGGGCGTCCTTGGCGATTTTCTGGACCTGCATGCGCTGCCGGCCGGCCAGGCTGATGACCAGACCGTCCGCCTTTTGGGAAGCGGTCAGGCTCCAGGTCGCGGCGAACATCACGCAGCTCAAAAGGAACATGATAGCGAGGGAGCAGAGAACTTGCAGACGAATACTCATGGAAGGGCTCCTTGGACCCGGGCGCGCGGTGAAATCTTGCAAAACCGCCCGGCCCCCGCCCTTCCAGCATGAGGCCCGGGCGAAAGTCAATGGACATTTTGGTTATCGGAAAAGTGCGGTTGCGGCCGAAAGCAAGCTCTCGAGCTCCGCATCGCGAAGGGACAGGCGGCGGCGCAGCAGACCGATCTCGTCGCCGGGATCAAAAAGCGGGTAATCGCTGCCGAAAAGAATACGTTCGCGGGGGTGGCCATCAAAGATGCGATGCAGGGTGTCGTCGTCGATAAAGGACAGGGAACTCGAGGTATCGATGTAGACGTCCTTGCCGAGGAGATGCTCCAGAACGTACTGCCAGTGGAGATACCCTCCCAGGTGGGCGGCGATGACCGTAAGCCCCGGAAAATCGCGAACAATGGCCGCCACTTTGTCCGGGGAGGAGTTGTTCTCATCGGGCGGCAGGTTGTCGCCCACGTGGAGCATGACCATGAAACGACCGGAAAGAGCCTCGAAAATCGGCCACAGCCGATGATCGTCCAGGCGGAAGCCCTGGAAATCGGCGTGAAACTTGATGCCCTTGATGCCGTTTCGCTCAAGCCTGTCCAGTTCGCGCTCGAAGTCCGGGTAGTCCGGGTGCAGGGTGCCGAAGGAAAGCACCTCTGGGTTCTCCCGGTGGATGCGGATGGCCCAGTTGTTGGCCGGGACGACCTGGGCCGCGGCCGTGGCCGCGTTGTGGACCACCACCTTTTCCAGACCGGCTTTTTTGGCCCGGGCGATCAGGTCGTCAATCTGCCCCGTGCCGACGGGTTTGATGCCGTAGTGGTCCTCGAGCTGGGCCAGAACCTTGTCCGATATCTTGGGATGATAGGCGTGCGTGTGGATGTCGATGAACATGATGATGCCGCAACAAAGGGAGAAAAAGGGGTTAGACGGAAAAAAGCCCGCGCAGCCACCCCGGAACGGCCATGGGCCGCCCCTCGGGCGTGGTGCAGGCGTGCAGAGTCTCGCCGGCGGCCAGGAGAATCGAGGCGTCCGGCGGACCGAAAACCTGGTAGACGAAGGTGACCGAGGCCCGGCCCCAGGCGGCGATGGCGGTGCGCACCGTGACCACGTCGTCGTAATGGGCCGGACGCAGGTAGCGAA
This sequence comes from Solidesulfovibrio fructosivorans JJ], assembly GCF_000179555.1. Classification (NCBI taxonomy): domain Bacteria; kingdom Pseudomonadati; phylum Thermodesulfobacteriota; class Desulfovibrionia; order Desulfovibrionales; family Desulfovibrionaceae; genus Solidesulfovibrio; species Solidesulfovibrio fructosivorans. Next base: position 141,165 of record NZ_AECZ01000007.1, on the reverse strand, counting down.
CGGCAAGATCGCGCACGGGCAGCCATACCCCGCGCGTCTCGACCTCGCCGTAGCTCATGCCGCGCTCCTTGATGAAATGCCCCCTGCCCCGCTCGAACCAATGGGGATAATGCCCGTAATAGGCATAACCCATCCGGTCCGTTTCCCCGTAGGAGACGGTCAGCTCCAGCCGGGAGTCGGGGGAGGGAAAATCCTCGGGTTTTACGATGGGGGCCATGATGTGTTTATTGTTTCCCGTTCGCCCAGCCGACAGCCGTCGGCAAAAGGGTATGCCCCGGGGCGACGGCAAGGCCGGTGGCGGCCGCCTCGCGTTCGGAAAAAGCGGCCGCGCCGGAAGGGGTTACGCCTTGCTTAAAGAAAAGGAAAGGCACGGGATCGGCGCTGTGCGTGCGAATGACAATGGGGGTGGGATGGTCGCAGGCGATCAGAAACGCGACGTCGTTTCCCAAGGCCTCGCGCATGGGGGCCACGATGCGGGCGTCGAAGCGGGCCACGGCCTCGGTCTTGGAGGCCGCATCCCCGGCGTGGCCGCACTCGTCCGGCGCCTCGACGTGCACGAACACGAAATCGCCGATTTTAAGAAAATCCAGCGCCGCCGCCACCTTGCCTTCGTAATTGGTGTCGAGGAGTCCCGTGGCCCCGGGCACGTCCAAAACAGCCATGCCGGCGGCCCGGCCAAGGCCCTTGACCAGATCCACGGCCGAAACCACGGCCCCGCGCAACCCGAACGTCCCGGCGAAATCGGGAAGCGCAAGCGCCCTGCCCTGCCCCCACGGCCACACGGCATTGGCCTTGCTGGCATTTTCCGCCCCGGCCAGGACCTTGCCGGCGCATTGCACGAAATGCCACAAGTCCGGTGCCCGGCGCAGCTCCGCCAAGTCGGGGGCGATGCCCTGGTCCGTGATGTCATGGGGCGGACGCACCGCGACCCGCGCCTCCGCACGCCCCGCCGCGCCCTTGGCCACGAGCAGATGGCGATACTGCACGCCCGGATGGACCACGTAGTCCGACGGACAACATTCCCGGCCAATGGCCTCCACCAGCTTGGTCGAGACTTCCGTGGCGATATGGCCGGCGGAATAGTCGCGCATGAGGCCCGTATCGGAGAGCTCGCTGACCGTCACGGTGTTGAGCCGAAAGACCACGTCGTCAGCCCCGAGCGACAAGCCCATGGCCGCCGCCTCGATGGGCCCGCGCCCGGTGTGGTAAGCGGCCGGGTCGAAGCCCAGCAAGGCCATGTTGGCCACATCCGACCCCGGAGCCATGCCCTCCGGCACCGTGCGGCAAAGCCCCACCATGCCCTCTCTGGCCATGGCGTCCATGACGGGCGTTGCCGCCGCCTCCATGGGCGTCCTGCCGCCCAGTGCCTCGAGCGGCAGATCACCCATGCCGTCAGCGATAAGGAAAACGAGTTTGGACAAAGCATGCCTCCGGCGGCCGGGGAGAAACGTTTTGCAAAAAGCTTCTCTTTGGCCCCTTTTCAAGAACTTTTCACAGGGGAGAGGGAGACTCTCCGTTTGTTGTCTTGGGAAAAACGATATTCCAGGTGTGCCGCCGTGGCCCTGGCGGTGTCCTCGCCGTAGTACCGGGCGACGAGGTGCAGGCCAAGATCGATACCGGCGCTGATGCCGGCGGAGGTCAGGACATGCCCGTCTTCCACAACATGGGCATCATCCACCACCGTGACGCCGGGATAGCTGGCGCGCATCCAGTCAAGGGAACGCCAATGGGTGGTGGCCCGTCTGCCCTCCAGGAGCCCGGCCTTGCCGAGCAGCATGGAGCCTGTGCATACGCCGGCGACCGTCCGCGCTTTCGCGCCGATTTTCCTGATCCAGGCCAAAAGCGCCGTATCGTCGAGGGGTTTTCTCACGCCCCAGCCGCCAGGGACGAGAAGGATGTGCGGGGCGGTGCAGTCCGCAAAGGTCGTATCGGGCAGAAAACGCGGCCCGTTGGCGCAGGCGACGGGTTCGAGGGAAGCGGCGACAAGTTGCGGACGAAAGGGCGAAGGCTCCTCCCGCCGCCGCGTCGCATCAAGCCGGCAGGCGGAAAGCGCCTCATAGGGGCCGGTAAAATCCAAGAGCTCCACGCCCGGGAACACGAGAATCGCCACGTCGGTCGATTGCTTTGCCATCAGATTTCCTCGCGCTCTTCCGCGTTACGGCGGGCTGTCGCCAGAGCCGGCCGGCGCGACAAAAAACCGGCTTGCGCCGGGACCATCCGCGACAAGGAGATATTCCCCCGCCTTCACTTTCGCGCGCTGGTCCGGAAGGGACGTAGCCTCCTCCCGGACCGGCGAATTCCCTTTCCCCTACAATACCCTGAAATGCACCGTGCCGGGTTTGATGAACGGCATGGCGGCGGCGTCTTCCAGCACGCCTTTGATGGCGCGTTCGGTGGCCTCGTGGGTGAGGAAAACGATCGGCACATAGCCGTCCTCGGGATCGCCCTTCTGCACCGCCTGGCGGATGCTGACCCCGTGCACGCCCATGGACTTGGAAATGGCGGCCATGACGCCGGCCTGATCCTTGACCGTGAAGTGGATATAATGGGGACAGACCGCGTCTTCGGGGTCGGGCTGGCTGGCCTCGGGCAAGGGTTCGACCAGAAAGCCGGTGTTGTTGGGAATCATGCCTTCACGGGCGAGAGCCATGATGTCGCCCAAAACAGCACTGCCCGTGGGCAGGTCGCCGGCCCCCTTGCCGTGCAGGATGATGGGTCCGGAGGCGTCGCCCTCCACGCGCACGGCGTTAAAGGCTCCATTGACGCTGGCGAGCAGGTAGTCCTTGTGCACGAGCATGGGGCTCACCCCGGCGGAGAGCCGGCCTTCGACCTCGTGGACCTGGCCGATGAGCTTGATCGTGTAGCCGAACTCGCCGGCGAAACGGATGTCCTCGGTCGTGACCTTGGTGATGCCCGCCACGGGGAGCTTGGCCAGGGGCAGATTCTGCCCGTAGGCGAGCCGGATCAGCAAAATGAGCTTGTGGGCCGCGTCGATGCCCTCGATGTCGAGAGTCGGGTCGGCCTCGGCGTAGCCTTTCTCCTGGGCCTGGCGCAGCGCCGCGGCAAAGGTCAGACCCTTGTCGCTCATGCTGCTTAATATGTAGTTGGCCGTACCGTTTAAAATGCCGATGATGCTGACGATGCGGTTGCCGGCCAGGGATTCCTTGAGGGTGGCCACGATGGGGATGGCCCCGGCGCAGCTGGCCTCATAGTACAATCCCAGCCCCTTTTCGGCCGCCAAGGCGAAAAGTTCGGGGCCGCGCTCGGCCAAAAGCGCCTTGTTGGCCGTGACCACATGCTTGCCGGCCAGAAGAGCGCGACGGATCAGGTCATAGGCCGCGCCGGTGCCGCCCATGAGTTCGACCACGATGTCGATGTCCGGGTCCGTGACCAAGGCATCGGGATCGGCTGTCAGCCCGACATCGGGCGGCAGCGCCACGGCCCGCGGCTTGGCGAGGTCGCGCACCAGCACCTTGGTCAGGACGATGGGACGTCCGAGGCGGCGTTCGATCCAGTCGGCGTTACGCGCGACAATGGCCACAAGGCCGGACCCGACAGTGCCGAGCCCGGCCAGACCTATACGAACGGGGCGTTTGTCGTTGTGCATGACTACCCTGAAAGCACTTTTTTGATGTTCCGTGTGGCCTGGTTGATGCGGTGCCTGTTTTCCACCAACGAAAAGCGGACATGGTCGTCGCCGAAGTGGCCGAAGCCGAGTCCCGGCGAAACGGCGACGGAGCCTTCGCGCAACAGCAGCTTGGAGAATTCCACGGATTTCATATGGGCGAACTCTTCGGGAATCTTGGCCCACACGAACATGGTGGAATTGGGCGCGGGCACCATCCAGCCGGCGCGGCAAAGGCCTTCGATCAGCGCGTCCCGGCGGTCCTGGTAGACGTTTCTGATCTCGGCGACGCACTCCTGGGGGCCGTTTAACGCCACCGAGGCGGCGATCTGGATGGGCTGGAACATGCCGTAATCCAGATAACTCTTGATGCGGGTGAGCGCATGGACCATTTCCTGGTTGCCGCAGCAGTAGCCGACGCGCCACCCGGCCATGGAGTAGCTTTTGCTCATGGAAAAAAATTCCACGCCCACGTCCTTGGCGCCTTTGGCCTGCAAGAAGCTCGGCGGCTGGTAGCCGTCCAGGCCGTAATCGGCATAAGCGAAGTCGTGGATCACCATCATGTCGTGTTCCTTGGCGAAATCCACGATGCGCTGAAAAAAATCGAGGTCCACGGTGGCCGTGGTGGGGTTGTGCGGAAAGGAGATGATAAGCAGTTTCGGCTGCGGCCAGGTCTGTCGGGTGGCCAGGAGCAGGTCTTCGAAGAAGTCGCTGTCGCAGCTGATGGGAATGCGCCGCACGTCCGCCCCGGCGATGATGCAGGAATAGGGGTGGATGGGATAGGACGGGTCGGTGGCGAAAACGACGTCGCCCGGGGAGAGCATGACCAGAGCCAGGTGGGCCATGCCTTCCTTGGCGCCCAGGGTGACCACTGCTTCGGTTTCGGGGTCGATGTCCACGTCGAAGCGGCGCTTGTACCAGCCGGAGATGGCGTTTCGCAGGCCCTTGATGCCGCGCGAGGCCGAATAGCGGTGGTTGGCGGGCTTTTGGGCCGCCTCGATCAACTTTTCGACGATGTGCGGGGGCGTGGGCAAGTCGGGATTGCCCATGCCGAGGTCGATGACGTCTTCGTTTCGCCGCCGCATCTGCATTTTCAGCTCATTGACGGTGGCAAAGACGTATGGCGGCAGGCGCTCCATACGCGCGAACTTTTTCATGCCCGAGACTCCTTTTGCAATGGGCTCGTTTCAGCCGAAACGGAAGCATATCCGGGGGGACAGGCCTCTGTAAAGAGCGCAATCAGGATGACGGCGCGTCGTCGCGGGATTTTTTCCTTGACCGATCTTCCGCAAATGGCTATTAAGCCGTTTTGCGGAGAGGTGGCCGAGTTGGCCGAAGGCGCTCGCCTGCTAAGCGGGTAACGGGGCAAAACCCTGTTCGAGGGTTCAAATCCCTCCCTCTCCGCCAGATGCCTATGCTCCCGGGTTTCGCAAGAAGCCCGGGTTTTTCATTTCCAGGGCTTCGTGTGGGACCTTGTTGTGGGGTTTTGTACCAAATCCTCCTAAATCTGGCTCACGCCGGATGTGGATGCCTCAGGTCGCAAAGATCAATTCGATCGCGCGCATTCCTCGCGCAGCCGCCTCCGTTTCAAAGCAGCATGGCCTTCCCGCCCCCCCAAAAAACCGCCTGGGCACTGGTGTTCAGGCCGAAATCCGCTCTCTTTCCCTAAGCAACCCCCTCTTTCGAAGCTGCCGCTTGCGTGCCAACTCTTTCAAACGGCATAGCTGTTAGCACACAACAGCGCACGATCTCATTGCTTGAACGAAAGAATACAGACATCTCCGGACGCCGCAATAACATACCATGGTTCATTATAAAAAACATTGATATCTTCTGTAGGAGGAGGAACAATGTTGTTAGGGAGGTGCAAACCATAGTCCCGTAACACTTCGGAAGCAAAATAAATATATCCAACACTCGGGTTAATCAACTTATACAGAACAGGATATTTCCTGCCAAGATTAGAAAGGGCCGGGGAGTAGCCTATAGTATTTTCATAGAATATAGAATGACAATTTGTTTTTTGCTGTACTTTTACCAGCTGATAGGCCAATGGGACCAACCTATTTTTCTCCCAATTCATCTGCGAAGCCAATAGATTCCCGTAAGCGCTTGCAAAAACAACTAACTGCAAAGAACAATAGATTGTGATCGCAAAAAATATTTTCCTATAAAACCCCTTATGTTGCATGAGCAACAATGGATCAAACAATATAAAGGAGAATGCCGCTCCGACAGCAAGAAATGTTCTTGGAGCGTAAACTGGATTTAACAAAAAAAGTTGTACAAAAAAGTGGTGCAATGGTCAGAAAAAAAAGCATGATAATAAAAGCGATACTCTTGAGCACTCCATTCAGCATATTGTTTTTGAGAAAAATTTTTCTTATAGACACAATAATCATCACGTAAATGTTCACAATCAAAACATACTCAAAAATGGATTTATTCCAATCTGACATCAAGTAGTGATAATACACAATACTATTTCTAATAAAAACCTGAAGGCGGCTCAAGTCACCGCCAGACATTGCGGAATGACTTTTCCCCCACTGTGAAGTAACAGGGAAAAAGTACTTTATCTCGACAAAATACGCCGCAAGCGCAGTCAAGGCACCAAGTGCTAAAAAAAATTGGCCACGTCGAAAGAATCGATTCTCCTCATCACCTCTCAGACAGACCAACAGGCTATAAACAAAAATACAAAGAAAAACTCCAAAAGATGGTTGATACGTATTCAACGCCAAAAATACAGCTGCAAATGCTGCCCCAAACACCAACTTCTTGTTCTCGACAGATCGTAATGCGACAAAGGGCATAACCAGAATGAAAACAGAAATCGCCACCCATAACGAACAAAACTTATATGATAAACTTTCAAGAATATACGGCGACAGACAAATCGGCATAAAGCAAAGAAGATATAAACAGTTACTGTCCTTCTTAAAACAGTAGAGAAGAGACAAGCCGGCCAACGACAATACAAATATGGCGGTAACTTGAAAGAAAGGAGAAGAGTCTGCCTGCATTCCAAAATAGTATATTTCTGAAAGTATATATGAAAACAATCTTCCACTTTGATGCCATTCCTCATTATTATTTAAAACAACTCTAACATCATCCCTATACGGATAATTCGCACGCAGCACTGCTGAAAAAGCCAACACATTAAGGATAAAAAAAAGGATAAAAATATTTTTTTTCGACATCACCCAGGCAATGAAATCATTTTTCTCATTATACATTACTGTCATGCCGCAACACCTATACCTAAACATAACTCTGCATAAACAAAAGAAGCTACACCGCTGTAGACTCTCCTTGCCACACCGAAGCCCATGCGCGCTATGCCTCAAAGCATGCCCGCTTCAAAGCGCGTTTGTCCAGTTGAGTAAACACCTTTTGTGCGGCGCAATCGAAAGGTATGCTCGAAAAGGCCGGATCCCCACCGCAACAGCCCGCGTGCACCTCGCCCGACCGGCAATCATGCCGCCAACCGCACTTCCGGCACCGCACCCCGGCCTTGATTATTGTGTCCTTGGCCCTGATCGCGTAAGAGACTTTGCCCGCGTTGGCCCGTGCGAGAGTGGCGGAATCGGGAGACGCACCAGATTTAGGATCTGGCGCCGCAAGGCGTGGGGGTTCGAGCCCCCCCTCTCGCACCATAAAAGCTTTTTTTCGAGCCCTTGCCGGAAGGCAAGGGCTCGTTGCATTTGAGGCCTCGGTTCCTCCAAGCCGGGACAGCGACGCGGCTCGCCCTTCTCTCATTCCCGCGTGAGCGACTCCATGGCCGCATCCACCCCGGCCCCCTTGTGCACAATGGCCGTCACCGCCGCCAGCAGCTTCGCCGGGTCCGGGTCCTGGAAAACGTTGCGCCCGACCGACAGCCCCGCTCCGCCGGCCGCCACACTGTCCGCGATCATTTCCAAAAGCGCCCGCCGCGAGTCGACCTTCGGCCCGCCGGCAATGACCACAGGCACGCAGCAGCCGGCCACAACCCTGGCGAAACTTTCCGGATCGCCGGTGTAGGGCACTTTGACGATGTCCGCCCCCAGCTCGTTGCCGACCCGGGCGCAATGCGCCACCACATCGGCGTCGAACTGGTTTTTGATTTTGGGGCCCCGGGCATACATCATGGCCAGAACCGGCACGCTCCAGGAGGCCGCGGCCTCGGTCACCCGGCCGAGGTCGTCGAGCATGCGCGCCTCGGTTTCGTCGCCGAGGTTCACATGCACGGACACGGCGTCGGCCCCGAGCTTTATCGCCTCCTCCACCGTGCATACCAGCGTCTTGGCGTTGGGAAAGGGCGACAGGTCGGTGCTGGCCGAAAGGTGGATGATGAGCCCCACGTCGCGACCGCGCGCCCGGTGGCCGCAGCGCACCACGCCCTTGTGCATGAGCACCGCGTTGGCCCCGCCGGACACGATGTTGGTAACAGCCTCGCGCATATCGGCGATGCCGTCGATGGGGCCGACGGATACGCCGTGGTCCAGCGGCACGATGATGGTGCGGCCAGTGTCGCGGTTGACGATGCGCTCCAAACGGATGGATTTGCCGATGGTCATGGTCGTTCTCCTTGGCGGTCTTGTCGCCAAGGGACCGGAGGGGAACCCGGCCGACCAACGAAAAAGGGCCGCCGGGCGATATGCCCGCGGCCCCTTGTCGGCGGTGTTGTGGATGCGGCCCTATATGGCCGCGCCACCCGCCAAGCCGCGAGCGCGTCGGCCGTAATAATAATACGAACCGGCAAAAAAAGTGCGCGTGGCGTTGGTGCGGGTGAACATGACTTTTTTCTAGCCCTCTCCCGCTTCCCCGTCAAGACCGGGAACCGCCGTGAAGGTAAGCCCCGTGACATCGTAACGGGCCACCACCTTGCCGGGAAACTCGCTTTCAAGCTCCGCCGCATTGCGGTCGGCATGACGCGGGGACTCAGCAAAATGGTCGTTTAAGACGATACCAGCGAAGTCCATCTTGTGGCGCAGGATGAAATGGCCGTAGACGATGGAGTCGGACAGGCAGCCCAGGCGGTTGGGAACGACAAGGAGCACCGCAAGCCCCAGCGACAGGCCGAAGTGGTAGTTGTAGCGCCGGGTGGCAAGCGGCACGCCGATGCCGCCGGCCGTTTCCACGAGCAGCACGTCGCGATCGTCGGGCATGGCCTGGATACGCGAGACGCACTCCTCGAAGGGAAAGGGGTCGAACACGAAACAGGGCGAGGCCGGCTCGGCCGCCGTGTAGAGCGTGACGGCGTCTTCCCTGGCCAGCCCGGTTCGGGCGACCACGAAAGCCGCGTCGTCGTCCTCGGGGTAGCCCGTGGCCACGGGCTTGACGTAGCGCACGGTCCTGCCCCGCTTAAGAAGATTCTCGGTGAGAAAGGCCGAGAAAAACGACTTGCCGATGCCCGTGCCCGTCCCTGTGATCAGATAGCCTTTCATCCCAAAACCGCCTTGACCGAATCGAGGGCGATGTCGGCCAGTTTGTCGATCTCCTCAAGGGTAATGACGTAGGGCGGCATGAAGTAGACGATGTCGCACAGGTTTCGCAGCCAGGCCCCCCGCTTTTTCGCCTCCTGGTAGATGCGAAAGCCCGTGCGCGCCTTCCAGTCGAAGGGAATCCTGCGTTCGGGATCGGCATAGAGCTCCACCGCCGTGATCCAACCCGTGGAGCGGATGTCCACCGTGTGCCGGTAGCCGGCGAAGCGCTCACGCACCGCCGTGTGAAGGTAGTCGATCTTGGCCCGGTTGGCCGCGATGACGTCGTCCTCCTCGAAGATGCGAAGCGTGGCGCAGGCCGCCGCGCAGGCCAGCGGATTGCCGGTGTAGCTGTGGGAGTGCAAAAACGCCTTGTCCTCCACGTAATCGTGGTAAAAGGCGTCAAAGACCGCGTCGGTGGTCAGCACCACGGACAGGGGCAGCGTGCCGCTGGTGATGCCTTTGGACAGGCACATGAAATCCGGCGACACGCCCGCCTGCTCGCAGGCGAACATGGTGCCCGTGCGGCCGAATCCCACCGCGATCTCGTCGGCGATGAAATGGATGCCGGCCTCGGTCGTGGCCTGGCGCAGCTTGGCCAGGTAGGCCGGCGGGTACATGCGGAAATTGCCGGCGCACTGGACCAACGGCTCGACGATGACGCCGGAAAGCACGTCCTTGTGGGCGTCGATGGCCTCCTGCATGGCGCCAAAGCACGGCGCGTCGCAGCCTTCGCGGACGCGGCCGTAGGGACAGTTGAAGCAATCCGGGCCGGACACCTCGATCTGCTCCACGAAAAGCGGCGCAAAGGGCGCGGCATACAGCCTGTCGCCGCAGACCCCGAGCGCCCCGGACGTCTCGCCGTGGTAACCGTTGGCGAGGAAAAGGAACCGGCATTTTTCGGGATGGCCCAGGTTGCGCCAAGAGGCATGGCTCATTTTGAGCGCCGCCTCCACCGCGCACGATCCGTTGTCCGCAAAAAAAACCCGGGTCAAACCTTCGGTGGCGATGGCCAGCAGACGGGCGGCCAATTCCTCGGCCGGGGCATGGGTGACATCGGCGAAAATGACGTGTTCCAGGCGGGTAAGCTGTTCGGTCACGGCCCGGACGATACGCGGGTTGGCATGGCCGAAGAGGTTCACCCACCACGAGGAAATGGCGTCGATATAGGCGTTTCCCTCACGGTCGTAGAGGTAAATCCCTTGACCCCGATCCATAAAGACGGGAGGATAACTTTCGTGATCCTTCATTTGGGTGCAGGGATGCCAGATCGGCATGGCCTGTTTCCCGGAACCAAATGGCATGAGCACTTCCTTTTTCGGCAAACATATCGTGCCCGAGGCGGCCAAGCTTCGCAACTCGGACAGCTTCCGGACCATCCCGCCGATCGATGACGGCGCGGCCCGGGAAATCCTCTATTCCGGCACGCGGCTCCTCAATCTCGCCTCCAACAACTACCTCGGCCTGTCCGCGCATCCGGACCTCATCGAGGCGTCGGTCAAGGCGCTCACGCGCCATGGCTGTTCCTCCGGGGCTTCGCGGCTGGTCACGGGCAACTTCGCCCTGGCCGAAACCCTGGAAGCGGAACTGGCCACGTTCAAATATCAGGAAGCCGCGCTGGTGACCGGCAGCGGCTACGCCGCCAATCTGACCGTTTTTTCCGCCCTGGCCGACCGGCACACCGTGGTCTTCTCCGACCGCCTCAACCACGCGAGCATCATCGACGGCATACGCCTGTCCGGCGCCCGGCTCGTGCGCTACCGCCATCTGGACATGGAGCATCTGGAAAAGCTGCTCGAGCGGGAAAGGCAGGTCGACAAGAAGATCATCGTCACGGACACGGTCTTCAGCATGGACGGCGACGTGGCTCCCTTAGCGCGGATCGTCGAGCTTGGCAAAGCCCACGGGGCGCTGGTGGTCGTGGACGAGGCCCACGCCACCGGGGTGATCGGCCGGGGCCGGGGCCTTTCCGCCGCGCTCGGGCTCTCCGACGACGTGGACGTCCATGTGGGCACCTTGAGCAAGGCGCTCGGGTCCCAAGGCGGCTTTATCGCCGCCCGGGTGGAGACCATCGAGCTTTTGCGCAACCGGGGCCGCGCGTTCATATTTTCCACCGCCCTGCCGCCGGCGGTCCTGGGCGCGTCCCTGGCGGCGCTGCGGCACATCAAGTCCAACCCCGGCGACGGGGCGCGGCTGATGCGCATGGCCAAGGAGATCCGCGACCACTTGGGCGGCCTGGGATTCGACACCATGGGCTCCACCACCCAGATCATTCCCGTGGCTTGCGGCCGCAACCGGGTGGCCTTGCACGCCCAGGCGCTCCTTATGGCCGAGGGGCTGCTCGTGGCGGCGGTACGCCCGCCGACCGTTCCCAACGGCACGGCCCGCCTTCGCCTGTCGCTACGCGCCGACCTCACGCGCGATGACTTAAAACGCATCCGGCTCGGCTTTTCCAGGCTCCGCGTCTCGTTTTTTCCATGAACGGCCGTTTTTTTCTCTCCGGCTGGGCCGGACCTGAAACGCTCTTCCCCGGCTTTCCGAGCGGATGGACCTTTCGCGCCCCGTTTTGCGACGGGGACGAGGAAACCCTTGTGGCCGCACTCGCCCAAAGCGGCGGTACGGTGCTGGCCGGCTGGTCCACGGGCGCGCACATGATCGTGAAGCACGCGGCAACGCTTTTGCCCCGCTTTGAGCGGGTGGTGCTGTTCGCGCCCTTTGCCCGCTTCGGCGACAGCCTGCCCGGACGCATCACCAGGGCCATGGCCGCCGGCATGGCCGCCGATGCCGAGGCCACGGTACGGTCGTTCTGGAAAAACTGCGGCGTGCCGGGCGAACCGGTCTGGAATCCCGACTGGGCTTCCCCCCTCGCTGTCGGGCTCGATTACCTGCTTCGCTCCGAGGCCACGTCCGGGCCGGTTGCGGCCGGCAACGTCACGGTCTTTCACGGCGACGCGGACCGCATCGTGCGACGCCCGGCCGTACGGCAAGCCCTGGCCCTGCTCGAGGGCGCGAACTTCCGGGAATTTTCCGGCGGACACTACCCCGATCCGGCGGTGCTCGGCACCGCGCTTTCCCGATGACGGCGCAGATTCGCGGGCATTTCGACCGGGCCGGGGCCACATATGAGGCCGCCGCCCGGGTCCAGCGGCTGGTGGCCGCGCGGCTGGCGGCGCTCTGTCCGCCGGTCCTTTCCGGGCGCGTGCTGGAGATCGGAGCCGGAAGCGGCCTGCTTACGCGAAACCTCACCCCGCGCCTGGCTCCCGGGGCGGCCTACGCGGCCCTGGACATCTCCCCCGGCATGCTGACCCACGCGGCCATGCCCGGAGCACAGAGGCTCGCGGCCGACGGCGAACGCCCGCCCTTTTTGCCGGGAACTTTCGATTTTCTGGCCTCGGCCTCGGCCATGCACTGGTACGCCGATCCGGCCAGATCCATCGCGGCCAATCTGCGGCTGTTGCGACCCGGCGGCGGTTTCGCCATCGCGCTCTATGTGCAAGGGACGCTTGGCGAACTCGAAGAGGCGTCGCGGGCCACGGGCTTCGGCTCGGTCTATCCCATGCGGCCGGCGGCTTATTACAAGACGCTCTTCACGGACCTGACCGGCGGACTGGCGGAATTCGAGGAAAAGCGCCATGCGGTGACGTACGACAGTGTCGGGGAACTGTTGCGGGCGCTCAAAGGCGCGGGCGTCACCCATACGCCGGGGACAAAGGCGGGGAGCCCGGCCCGGTATCGGGAATTCGTGCGGTATTATGAAAACCGTTTCGGCGGGGATGCGGGTATCCGGGCGACCTACGCGACGCTTTATGTACGCGGCCGCCGCGCCCTCGGCGCATCCTGAAGCAGCCCCCGCTTGCCAAGCCGCCAGGCGTAATAGACCACCGCGCCGAACAGCACGATGCTGAAAGCCTGGGCGGCAAGCGCCGCCGGGGCCGTCACCGCCGCCGGGTCGGCCTTGAACCAGACCACGGCCGTGGAAAAGAGGTTCAGCGCAAAAGCCACGGCCAGCACGTTGACCGCCTGCTTGCGCAGGCCCAGCAAAAGCGTCACCCCGACCAGCGTCAGCGCCGCGTTGATGTAGCCGATCACCCGGTCCCACACCGAAAACTTGGCCAGAAACGCCTGCTGCTCCGGCGTCATGTTCACGCCGCCGGCCGCGACGAAAAAGAGTCCCATGATCACCTGGATCGAGCTGATCAGATAAAAGAGGAAAATGACCCATACCAGGATGGGCCGCTTGCGAACGGGGGGCTGTGCGTCGGCCATGGCCGCCTCCTTTTCGCGACGACTCTACGAAGCCGGAAGCGCGCCGTCAAACGACACGGAAACCGCGCCGGACGCCGCCTCGACAAACAGCCCGGTTCGCCTTACATAAATGGACGCCAGTATCACGGGGAGGTGGCATGGCGAAGATTTTGGTCATCGACGACGACGCCCATATTCGGGAAGTGTGCAAGCTGGTCATCGAAAGCATGGGCTACGAGGTCACGGCCAAACCCAGCCTGACCAAGGGACTCGAGGCCCTGGACGCGCAGCCTTACGACGTGGTCTACCTCGACGTGGACTTGCCCGACGGCAACGGCCTGTTGTCCATTCCCAAGATCACCGACCGCGACAAGGCGCCGGAAGTCATCATCTTCACCGGGGCCAGCTACCCCAACGGCGCGGAACTGGCGATCAAAAACGGGGCCTGGGACTATATCGAAAAGCCGGCCACGGCCGAGTCCATGACCCTGCCGCTGATCCGCGCCCTGCAATACCGCAAGGAAAAATTCGCCCATCGCCCCCCCACCGTGGCCCTCAAGCGCGACGGCATCATCGGCAACAGCCAGCGCGTGGCCGCCTGCCTGGACCTCGTGGCCCAGGCCGCCAACGCCGACGCCAACACGCTCATCACCGGCGAGACCGGCACCGGCAAGGAACTTTTCGCCCGGGCCATCCACGACAACAGCGAACGGGCCGAGGGGCCCTTCGTGGTGGTCGACTGCTCAAGCCTCACGGAAACGCTCATCGAATCCGTGCTGTTCGGCCATGCCAAGGGCGCGTTTACCGGCGCGGAGAAAAAGCAGGAAGGGCTCATCAAGCAGGCCGACAAGGGCACGCTCTTTCTCGACGAGGTGGGCGAACTCCCTTTTGCCCAGCAAAAGGCGTTCTTGCGCGTGCTCCAGGAACGCCGCTTCCGCCCGGTCGGGGCCAAGGAGGAGGAAACGAGCGATTTCCGGCTCGTGGCCGCCACCAACAAGGACCTGGAAGCCATGGTCGACGCCGGCGATTTCCGAAACGACCTGCTCTTTCGCCTGCGCACCATGCACATCCACATCCCGCCGCTTCGCCAGCGCGGCGAGGATATCCGGGAACTGGCCATCTATTACATGAACGCCTTTTGCAAAAAGTACAAAGTGCCGCTCAAAGGCTTTTCCCCGGAATTCCTCGACAGCCTCACGGAATACGACTGGCCGGGCAACGTGCGCGAGCTGGTCAACCTCATGGAAAACATCATCGTGCGCGCCCAGTTCGAACCGACGCTCTACCCCAAGCACCTGCCGCCCGAAGTGCGCATCCGCATCATGAGCGGCAAGCGCCAGGAAGCGGCAAGCGGACTGGAAGCGGAACTCGCGCCCTCGGTCGAGCAAGCCGCCTCCGCCCCGGCGGAGATGACCATCACGCCCTTCGACAACTACAAGAAGGAAACCGAGTTCCGCTATTTCAAGGCGCTCATGCAGCAGGCCGGCGGCGATATCCACAAGGCCTGCGAGATGTCCGACCTCGGCAAGCAAAGCCTCTACCGCTACCTGCGCATCCACAGCATCCCGACACGTCAGTAAGGGAATATAAAAAGAAAATGCGAGAGGGGAGAACCCTTTGAAAAGGGTTCTCCCCTCTCGCGCTCTCCCTTTCCTAAACTTTTCAGCTATGGGTAGGCCATGCCTTGCTGGCGGGAGGCGGGCCTTGAAAAATACTCTTCAGGCGGCAGTCGCGGCCTTCTTGTAGGCCCGCTTGCCGGCAATCCAGGTTTCATCCACGTTGCGGTCGTCTCCCATGGCCATGACGCCGAAAAGGAGCTCGGCCGCCTCGTCGACGGTGCGCGGTCCGGTCGCGTCCCTTACGGCCAGGGACTGACGCCAGGCCATGGCCGCCTGGCCGGCCCTCCAGTCCAAGGCCACGAAATCGGCCTCCTTGCCCGGCTCGAAATTGCCGAGAAGGTCGTCAAGGCAAAGCGCGCGCGCCCCGCCGAGAGTGGACAGGTAATAGGCCCGGTACGGCGAGAACTTGTTGCGCTCGGCCTCGGCCAGATCCATCGCGCGCGGGTCGAGGGAGCCGTCGAGCAATGTCGCGTTGCACATGCCGACCTTGTAGGCCTCCTCCATCACGCGCAAAAGCGTCAGGGCATTGCCGCCGCCGATGTCGCTGCCCAAAACGACGCTGACCGGATGTTCGGGGTCCATGGCCCGGCCCAGCCGAAAAGAACCGCTGCCGAGAAAAAAATTGGACAACGGACAAAAGGCAACCGCCGCGCCGGCCTTGGAAAACCGCCGCAGCTCGTCGTCGGAGAGCCAGATGCCATGCCCGGCGGTGCATTTGGGCCCGAGCAGGCCGTAGCGCTCGTAAACGGCCGTGTAGTCCTGGCAGTCCGGGAAAAGCTCCCTGGCCACGCGGACTTCCGCCGGATTTTCCGAAATGTGGGTGTTGACCCAGCAGTCCGGGAATTCCGCCTTGAGCCGGCGGCTATAATCCAGCATGGCGTCCGTACAGCCCACGGCAAAGCGGGGCGTGATGGCGTAGAGGTTGCGCCCCTTGCGGTGGTAGCGGCCAATCAGACGCCTGGACTCGCGGTAGAAATCATCGGAACCGACACAGCTCGCTTCGGGCGCGAAGCGGTCCATGCCGGTAAGCCCCGTGATCACGCGCATGTTGCGCCGTGTGGCTTCCTCGAAAAAGGCCTCGGTCGCGACCGGATGGCTTGTCGTAAAAGCCTGGCAGGTGGTGGTGCCGGCGGCCAGCAACGCATCGAAGAAAAGCCCGGCCGCCTTGTCGGCATAGTCGCGGTCGCCGTATTTGCGTTCCTCGGGAAAAACCCGCTGTTGCAACCAGTCGAGCAGATGCCTGCCATAGGCCCCCATCACGCGCAGCTGGGGGAAATGGACATGGCCGTCGATAAAGCCCGGCAAGAGCAGCCGACCCGGCAAGGAGACGACTTCCAGGCCCGGATGGCGGGGGGAAACTTCCTCGAACAGGCCGAAGTCGCTTATCCTCCCGTTCTCGACGACCAGCAGGCCATCGCGCAGGAAACGGGCCGCCTCATGCTCCTTGCCGGCATGCTTCCAGGGATCATCCAGGAAGTCGAAAAACATGCCGCGAACGGCGCATCGGGATACGCCAGCTGTCTCCATCACCCCTTTTCTCCTGTGTTGCGCCGGCGGCCTGCGCGCTCCCGGCTTCGGGTACTGACCCCGGTCTAGCAATACTCGCGCGGATTGAGCCCGAACAGGCAGAAGACCTCGTAGGGAATCGTCTCCCACCAGGTGGCCAGGTCCTCGGCCGTGATCGCGCCAAGCCCCTCGCCGCCGAGCAGGTGGATCACATCCCCCGGCGCGGCATCCACGCCCGTGATGTCGACGGCGGTGAGCTGCATGCACACCCGGCCGACGATTGCCACGCGTTTGCCGGCCAGACACATGTAGCCCCGGTTGGACAGTCCCCGGCTATAGGCGTCGGCGTAGCCCGCCGCCACGATGGCCACCCGCATGTCGCGCTCGGCCGTGTAGGTCCGGCCGTAGCTGATGGAGCAGCCGCTGGCCAGATCGTGCACCGAAACGATGCGCGTCACCGTCTCCATGGCCGGCACGAGTCCCGCGCCGAGCGGCTCGCGCGCCGTGCCCGCGAAGGGATTGACGCCGTAGAGCGCGATACCGGCCCGCCGGGCCTCGAAACCAAAATCGGTCGCATGGGCCAGGATGCCGGCGGAATTGCACAGCGAGGCCTCGAGGGTGAGCCCGCCGTCGCGAAGTCCCTGGCAGACCCGGGCGAATTTGCTCCCCTGCTCGCCCACGAAATCGAAGGCATTGGGGTCGTCGGCCGTGGCCAGGTGCGAGCTGGCCATGACCACTTCGATGGCCGGCATGCCCCGAAGCGTTTCGAGCAGATGCGGCACGTCGCACTCGCAAAAACCCAACCGGGCCATGCCCGTGTCGAACTTGAGCGCCACCCGGGCCTTTTTGCCCTGCCCGGCGGCCAGGGCGGCAAGCCGCGCCAGCTGGTCGAAATCATGGATGAAGGGCGTGACGTCAAAGTCGAGCACCATGGCGTCGTCCTCGGGCAGAACCGGCCCGACAAGGGACACGATGGCCCCGGCGCAACCGCTTTGCCGCAGCGCCGCGCCCTCGGCCACGGAGCCGATGGCAAAGGCGTCGCAGCCGGCCCCGGCCAGGGCCCGGGCCGTCTCGACGAGGCCGTGGCCATAGGCGTCGGCCTTGATGACGGCCAGGACATGGCCGCCGAAGCTGCACAGATGCTTGTAGTTGGCGACGATGTTATCCAGGCGCACCCTTGTGCGCAGGTAATTGTGGGCGATGGTCATGGCGCTTCTCCTTGTCGACGCGGGCATGGTTCCTACGCCCATCGCCGCCGCATTTCCAGTATTTGCGGCCCGCTGGCCCTTCGGCCGGAGATGCCGTAAAAAGGGGCCATGCCAAGCGCCGTCAAACACCGCACCATCCGCGTCCTGCCGCCCGAACTGCAAAACCAGATCGCCGCCGGCGAAGTGGTCGAACGCCCGGCCAGCGTTCTCAAGGAACTTGTTGAAAACAGCCTCGACGCCGGGGCAACGCGCATCGAAGTCTCCATCGACGGCGGCGGCCGCACGGCCATGGTCGTGGCCGACGACGGCTGGGGCATGACGCCCGAGGAACTGTCGCTGGCCGTCACGCGCCATGCCACGAGCAAGATCGTCTCCATGGAGGAACTGACCAGCATCGCGAGCTTCGGCTTTCGCGGCGAAGCCTTGCCGAGCATCGCCTCGGTGTCGCGCTTTACGCTGACCTCGCGCCACGAGGCGTTTGACGAAGGGGCGGTCATCCGGGTGGAGAGCGGCCGCATCGTGGAGGAAGGCCCGGCGGCCCTGGCCCGCGGCACGCGCATCGAAGTGCGCGATCTTTTCGCCGCCGTGCCGGCACGGCTCAAATTTCTCAAATCCGAGGCCGTGGAGACCAAGCGCGCCACCGAAGCCTTCAGCCGGGCGGCGCTGGCCCGGCTCGACGTGGCCTTCAAGCTCTCCGTCAATGGCCGCACGACGCTCCGTTTCCCCGCCAGCCAGACGCTTGCCGCGCGGCTTGGCGGCATCTGGCCGCCAGCCGTCACCGAAGGGCTTTTCGAGGTGGACTACGCCCTGGGCCCCATCCGCGTGCAGGGGCTTATCGGCAAGCCCCTTTCCGCCCAGTCCCGGGCCGACCGCATGCTCTTTTACGTCAACGGCCGGGCGGTCCAGGACAGACTGCTGCTTTCGGCCGTGCGCGAGGCCTACAAAGGCCGGCTGTTGTCCCGGGAATATCCGCAGGTGGCGCTTTTTGTGACGCTGCCGCCCGAGGACCTGGACGTCAACGTGCACCCGGCCAAGACCGAGGTGCGCTTCCGCGACGAGCAGGTTGTCTTCTTAAATCTCCGCCGGGCCGTGGGACAGGCCCTCGACAAGGCGCTGGTCCTGCGCACCGTCCCCGCGCCCGAACCCTGGGTCAAACAATCCGGCGGCGAACCGCCAAAATTCGCTACCCGCCGCGATTTCCTCGATGAACTCGTACGCGCCGACGCGCCGCAGCCCGGCCAAACCACCCCGGCCACGCCCATCGTGCGCGAAGGTCCGCCTGTCCACCCGATGGGCCAGGAGGCCCAGGACGCCCCGGCCCCCGCCGCCACGCCCTACCAGGCCGTGGCCGAAAACCGCCGTCACGGCCAGCCCGCGCCGGTGCGCCACCTGGAGCCCCCGGCCGTGGTCCGCCACGAGCGGCAGCTCGCCCAGGCCGGGGAACCCGAATCTCCCCCGACCGGCGGCTCCGACGAAGCGACATCCCCAGCCGAATCGAGGTATGCCGCTCCCGAGGCGCAACCGGAAATTTTGCATGCCCGCCGACCCGAGGAGCTGGAGCCGTCGCTGCCGCCCGGCGTGCGCTACCTGGGCCAGTTCGCGGACACGTACCTTATTGTAGACCTCGGCCGGGAGCTGGTGCTCCTCGATCAGCACGCGGCCCACGAGCGCATCATCTACGCCGCCATGGAGGCCACCGGTTCACGCGGCGACAGCCGGCCCGTGGGCATCCCGGTGGAACTGACGCTGCACCCGGCCGAGCAGACGCGGCTGCAGGAACTGCACAACGAACTGCGCGCCATCGGCTTTGCCCTGGAGTCGCCGCGCCCGGGCACGGTCTCCATCACCGGCGCGCCGCCGGGACTGAGCCTGGGGCAGGCCAAGGAGTATCTGCGCGCCGCCCTGGCCGGGCAGTCCAAGACCCTGCACGACCTGTGGATTCTCATGAGCTGCAAGACGGCCATCAAGGCCGGAACCAGGCTTGCCGACGACGAGGCCGTGGCCCTGCTCGCCCAGTGGTCCAAAACACCGGAGCGGGACTATTGCCCCCACGGCCGGCCGGTGACCGTGCGCTTCGGCCAGCGCGAGATGGAAAAGATGTTCAAACGCGGCAAATAATGAGAGGAAAGCCCCCGGGGGAGGGAACCCTTTTTTGTAAAAAAGGGTTCCCTCCCCCGGACCCCCACCCTCCCCAAAAACTTTTCAAGGGTGCACGGGATCCACGGCATGCGACCATATCCCAGTCCTTGGCGAACTGGGTATGCCTTTAGATTCCCTTTGAAAGTTTTTGAAGAGGGTCCAGGGGGAAACTTTTTTCAAAAAGTTTCCCCCTGGCCGCCGGAGGCAACAAAAAAAGGAGCGACCATGCTTGCCATTTTGGACTACAAGGCCGGCAACCAGACCAGCGTGCGCCGCGCGCTGGACCACCTGGGCATCCCCTGCCGCATCACCGCCGATCCCGCCGTCATTGCCGACGCGGCGGGCATCATCTTCCCAGGTGTGGGCGCGGCCGGCCAGGCCATGCACGAGCTGACCTCGACGGGCCTGGACAAGCTTTTGGCCGAACAGGTGGCCGCCGGCAAACCGCTGCTCGGCATCTGCGTGGGCTGCCAGATCCTGCTCGACTACAGCCCGGAAAACGACACCACGGCGCTTGGCATCGTGCCCGGCGCGTGCGCCATGTTCGTCCCGTCGCTTTCCGACGAGGACGGGCTGCCCATCCGCATCCCGCACATGGGCTGGAACAAGGTGACCCTTGCCCGCCCGTGCGAGCTCTTCGACGGTATCGACCGGGAATCGGAATTCTATTTCGTGCACAGCTACTACCCCGTGCCGCGGGCCGAGTACGTCATCGGCGTCACCGACTACGGACTGCCCTTCTGCTCGGTGCACGGCAAGCAGGGCCTTTGGGCGGTGCAGTTTCACCCGGAAAAAAGCGGCCGTCCGGGACTGTCCCTGTTGCGCAATTTCGCCGTCTACTGCCAGGAGGCCTAACCCATGCTTTCCAAACGCGTCATTCCCTGCCTCGACGTGCGCGACGGCAAGCTCACCAAGGGCATCAAGTTCAAGGGCAACGTGGACATCGGCGATCCGGTGGAAACCGCCCGCCTCTACTACGAGGCCGGGGCCGACGAACTGGTCTTCTACGACATCACGGCCTCGAGCGAAGGCCGGGGCATCATGCTCGACGTCGTGGACAAGGTGGCCAGCCAGATATTTATTCCCTTCTCCGTGGGCGGCGGCATCTCCACGGTGGAAGACATGCGCGCGGTGCTTTTGGCCGGCGCGGAAAAGGTCTCGGTCAACTCCTCGGCCGTCAAAACCCCCGACATCATCAGCCAAGGCGCGGCCGCCTTCGGCTCCCAGTGCGTAGTGGTCGGCATGGACGTCAAACAGGTGCCGGTCTCCGAAAAAATCCCCTCGGGCTACGAGATCGTCATTCACGGCGGCCGCAAGCCCATGGGCCTCGACGCCATCGAATGGGCCAAGAAAGTGGAAGCCCTCGGCGCCGGCGAAATCTGCTGCAACTCCATCGACGCCGACGGCGCCAAGACCGGCTACGAGCTGAACCTCACCCGCCTTATCGCCGAGGCCGTCACCATCCCGGTCATCGCCTCGGGCGGCGCGGGAAATCCCGACCACATGGCCGACGCCGTGACCAAAGGCAAAGCCACAGCCGCGCTCATCGCCTCCATCGTCCACTACGGCGAATACACGATCAAGGAATGCAAGGACCGCATGGCCGCCCGCGGCGTGAAGGTCCGGCAAATCTGGTAGAGGAGGTCAGGAATGCCTCCGGCGGCCAGGGGGACCTTTTTTGAAAAAAAGGTCCCCCTGGACCCCTCCAAAAAACTTTCACGGACTTGGGCTTGAGGCGAACGTGCAGGGAATTTTCTTTTAAAGTTCGCCCCAAAGGGGCGACGGCGTGGTGGCGGCGGAATTTGCCTGGGACGAGCTTGTCGCGAAGCGACATGCACCGTCCCAGGCAAATTCCGCCGCCATCTTCCATTCTCCGGCCCTACGCCTGCCATCCCTTCCCCCGCCCAGCCAAAGCCGAATCGGGGGGTCCGGGGGGCCCGTGGCCTCCCGGCGGAGTGCAGAGGCGGAGCCTCTGCCGGTGGGGTGCAGGGGAGGCAGCGCCTCCCCGCCGGGGCCCGGGGCAGAGCCCCGTCGGGGCAAACTCAGTCGACGGGATACGGACGGCCGGCGGGCCAGTCGGGCGAGACGTAGGTCCCGGACTTGCCGCCGGATTTGAAAAGCAGCTTGATTTCGCCGAGCACGATGTCCTTCTGCACGGCCTTGCACATGTCGTAGATGGTCAGCGCCGCCACGGACGCGGCGGTCAGCGCTTCCATTTCCACGCCTGTTTCGGCCGTGGTGGAGGCTTCGGCTTCGATGCGCACGATGCAGGCGGCTGCGTCCACGGTAAAGCGGACGTCGGCAAAGGCCAGGGGCAGCGGATGGCACAGGGGGATGAGGTCGGCGGTACGCTTGGCGGCCAGGATGCCGGCGATCTTGGCCGTGGCCAGGGCGTCGCCCTTGGGCAGGGCGGCGTCGGAAAGCAGATGCATGGTTTTTGGGGAAAGGCGAACCTCGCCGCCGGCGATGGCCAAGCGACGGGTCTTGGACTTGGCCCCGACATCCACCATGCGGGTGCGGCCTTCGGCGTCGATATGGGTGAAGCCTTCAGTCATGGGCAAGCCTGCTCATATCCTCGAAAAAATGTTTTCGTTGAAAAAACCGGGGTATTTTCAACGTGGCACGGCACTAGTCGAACTTGGGCACCTTGACTTTGTAGTCGATGCGTTTGGCCGCCGTGGCGTCCGCCTTGGCCTTTTCCTTGTCGCCGAGCTTGGCGTAAAGCATGGCCCGGTTGCCGTAGGCTTCGGCCATCTTGGGGTCGATCTCGATGGCCTTGGAGTAATCGGCCAGGGCCTGATCGGTTTCGTTTTTGGCCTCGTGGCACATGCCGCGCAGGTTGTAGACACTGGCCAGGTTTTTCGTATCCACGGACTGGCCCGAAGCATCGGCGTCGATGACATGGCTGAATGCCGCGATGGCCTCGTCCATATGCCCGGCCCGGGCCGCGGACACGCCGTCCCGGTAGTCCTCGGTGGGGCCGGCCAGAGCCGTCCCGCCCAAAAGCAAGGCACCGATGAGCGCCAGCGGCGAAAACCGGGAAAGAAATCGTCCCATCGCTTAGTTCCCCATGGCCTCCTTGGCCTTTTTGAAGAAATCCTTGACCTTTTTCATAGGCTTTTGCTCGTCGAGCTTCTCGAATTCGCGCAAAAGTTCTTCCTGCTTCTTGGTCAGGCTCTTCGGGGTAACGACGGTCACCTCGACGAGCAGGTCGCCCTTGCGGCTGGTGCCGGGCACGGGCAGTCCCAGCCCGCGCAGGGAAAAGACCTCGCCGCTCTGGGTGCCCCTGGGGATGTCCATGGTCTCGTTGCCGTCGAGGGTCGGCACTTCGATCTTGTGGCCGAGCGCGGCCTGGACGAAGCTGATCTCGGTGCGCAGGAGCAGATTCTGGCCGTCGCGCTCGAAGACCTTGTCGGCCTCGACATGCAGGATGACGTAGAGATCGCCCGGAGGCCCGCCGTGCATGCCCAGCTCGCCCTCGCCACGAAGGCGCAGCCGGCTGCCGTCGTCCACGCCCGCCGGCACGCGAACCTTCAGCTCACGCACCTCGCGGGTATAGCCCTTGCCCTTGCACTCCCGGCACGGCGAGGTGATCACCTTGCCCTCGCCCCGGCAGATCGGACAGGTCACGGCGATGCGGAAAAAGCCCTGGCTCTGGACGACTTGCCCCGTGCCGCCGCACTGCTTGCAGGTCTCGGCCGAGGTGCCGGGTTCGGCCCCGCTGCCGTGGCAGGCTTGGCATTCGACGTTCTTGGGGATCTTGAGGGTGACCTCGGTGCCCTTGGCCGCGTCGCGGAAGGTCACGGTCAAGTCGTAGCGCAGGTCGTTGCCGGCCTGGGGCCTGGGTCCGCGCGAAGAGCGCCCCCCGCCGAACCCGAAGAACTCGCCGAAGATGTCGGAAAAGGCGCTGAAGACATCGTCGGTCGAGCCGAAGCCGCCAAACCCGTTGCCGCCGAGTCCTTCGTGGCCGAAGCGGTCGTAGCGGGCCCTGGTCTCGGCGTTGCGCAACACCTCGTAGGCCTCGGCCGCTTCCTTGAACTTGGACTCGGCTTCGGGATCGTCCGGGTTGCGGTCGGGGTGGAACTTGAAGGCCATCTGGCGATAGGCCTTCTTGATGGTCTCATCATCGGCGTCGCGCCCGACGCCGAGCACTTCGTAGTAATCCCGGGGCATCGTTTCCAGCTATTCGTTTTCGGGCAGCGTCACGCCCGCTTCGTGGATGGGTTCGGCCGGCAACACTTCGCCGGCGGCGATTTCCCGAAGGGCGGTGACGATTTCCTTGTTTTTGCACTCGACCAGCGGATCGTAGCCTTCCCGGTACTGATGGACGCGTTTGATGGCCATCTGCACGATGAGAAAGCGGTTGTTGATCTTTTCCAGACAATCTTCGACGGTAATGCGCGCCATGCGGTTCTCCTTGCGCGTTGGTCAAAACGTCGCCTTCCCGGCGCGGACTGTCCCTTGGTAAGACGTATTCACGCCCAGTCAAGGGGAAGGGCCCGGCCGAAGTTGTGCGCCCAACCCAAACAACCAACGCGAAACCGAAGTTTATATTCCAGACCCGCCGTCAACGTCAAGGGTGACATGCGGCTTCGGGGCCCCCATATACCGCACGGTCAAAACAGTGATGTCGTCGGATTGGGGCGCGGTTCCGACAAACGCCCGCAACGCGGCAAGCAGCGCCTCCACCACGTATTTCGGGCCGCGGTGGCGCTCGAACCGGCAGGCCCGAAGCAGCCGCTCCTCCCCGAAAAGCGCGTCCGACACGTCCATGGCCTCGGTCACGCCGTCGGTGTAGAGCACGAGGGAATCCCCCGGATCCAGGCTCAGCGCGCCGGTGCGGTAGCGATAGCCCGGCATGGCCCCGAGCACCAGCCCCCCGCCCCGGGGCAGAAACCCCACCCTGTCCGCCAGCCCCCTGTCGCGAAGGACAAGCGGCGGATTATGCCCGGCATTGGCGTAGCGCACCTCGCCCGTGCGCACATCGAGCACGGCGCAAAAGGCGGTGACGAACAGCCCGGAATCGTTGCCGGCGGCCAGTTTGTCGTTGACCTTGGCCGCCACTTCCGCCGGGTCGCGCTCGGGGCGGGCATAGGCCTTGAAAAGCGTCATGGTGACGGCCATGACCAGCGAAGCCGGCACGCCCTTGCCCGAGACATCGCCGATGACCAGGAAAATATGGTTCTCGTCCAGGGCATAATAATCGTAGAAATCGCCCCCGACTTCCTTGGCCGAATCGAGCACGGCAAAAAGTTCGAGTTCCGGGCGCTCGGGAAAAGCCGGGAAGATCCGGGGCACGATGCCCATTTGGATGTCCCGGGCCACGCGCAACTCGCCCTCGATGGCCTCTTTGATGCGGCGGGTGTCGCGGGCTTCGAGCTCGTTGCGCACGATGTACACGAAAACCGCCATGCCGGCGGCATTGGACACGAGCATGGGGATGGTGGCCGCGCGCACCACGATCATGGCCGTGTCATAGGGCTGGCCAAGGACCAGTCCGGCCAGCATGTGGAAGCCCTCGATGGCCAGGGCCAGGACCACGGCCTGGCCGGTGGTGGGCAGTTTGCCGTGCAGGCGCAGGTGGACCAGACCACCGACGAACCCGGCCACCACGGTGGAGAGCGTACAGCCGTAGCAGGTGGGACCGCCCAGGGTGAAGCGATGGGCCCCGCCGATGATTCCGGCCCCGAGCCCGGCCAGGGGGCCGGCGAGAAGTCCGGCCAGAGCCGGCCCGAGATCGCGGATATTGATGACCGAACCGAGCAAGGGGATGCCCGAAAGCGTGCCGTAGATGGAAAAAAGGCCGAAAACGACAATGACCATGAGAAGGTCGCGCCATTTCGGACGGCCATCGAGCACGGCGGCGAAAAGCCTGGTCCTGGTCAGCACATAGGCCAGGACCATGATGACGCTGACGCTTTGGAGCAAACTGATAAGGATGGTGACGTCGGACTCCACCGTCTCCCCCCCGAGCGGCCGTCAGTAGGCCAGCTTGCCGAGCGACTTGAGAATAAGGGTCGCGCCCATGGCGAACATGCCCATCAACCCCATGCCGCAGGAAAAACCCGCCAGAAGCACCGGCGCGTACTGCCGCCATTTCTTCCCGTAACGCTTGAGAAAATAATAGCGTCCGAGCAGCGCGCCCACGACTTCGAGAATGAGCCCATGGGGCACGCTTTGCCCCAGGCCCCGCACGATGCCGTAGATGAGCAGCACCGGCAACCCGAAGATCATGAGCAGCAGGTACGTGACGAGCCCGAGCCCAAGCCCGGCGGTCACGTACCAGCCGTTTAAAGCCTGGAAAAAAAGCGAATTGCCCTCCAGGGTCGAAGTCTGCATGAGCAGGGTGTTGAGCGCCTGGAGATGCCACAATTGCTGGGCGTAGGGGTAGCTTGCCGAAGGGATCGGCGCAAGCTGCCAGATGAACTGCGAAAAGAGCAGGCTTGCCACCATGACCACGGGAAAGACCACGATTTCGGCCTTGATGATGCCGCGAAGGCTGGTGCCGGTCAGTTCGATCTCGCGGAAATCGACCGTGGCCTTGCCGTAGTTGTGAATGGGAATGGGCGCGTACCAGATCTCGATACCGTGGTAGCCGAAAAAGCGGGCCCCGGCGATGAAGCTGGCCTCGCGCACCAGCGGCAGGCTCACGAACTGGCCGGCCACGCCTTCCATGCGGGCGGTGATGTAGGAGATGACCGGAGTGTAAATAAACCCGTAGAGCACGAAGAAAAGCCAGGGGAACTGGGGGACCAGAAAGAGGCACATGCCAATGTAGGACAGGGTCGAGAAGACGTAGATGCCGACGGAAACCCAGAAATTGATGTCTCCGCGCGCCTTGTTGGTGGAAAAAAGGGCCTTGTAGGCCGCGCCGCCGACGCCGCCCTTGCGCAAGGACTTCGCCACCTGCCACACGCCGATGACGCCGATGGCAAGGCCAAGCCCGATGCCGAACGACATGTAGAAATCGAAGTTGTTGGCGAAGACCGTCTCCACCGTGCCCATGCCCTCCCGCCAACGGTGCAGCACTCCGTGGTGGTAGAGGATGGGGTTGGCGACGAAGGTGATGAGCAGACCGACCAAGCCGCCGATGACAGCCCAGAACGGCAGCACCATGCCGGTAAAGACCAGCCCCAGATCGAACTGTATGCCCGTGGCCACAGCCGGCAGCCACTGCTCGGTGTTGCGGGTGAAATCGGCCCAGGGAATGGGGATCAGGCGCACAGGTTCGGTGAAAACAAGCCCCGAGGCGACCGGGAACAGCACGTAGACCGCGCCGAAAGCCAAACCGATCATGCCGCCTATGGAAAAGACGCGCCACTTCCAGCCCGTCTTGCGGTCCTCGGTGGATTCGGCCAGGGCCATGGTGCCGAGCGCGCCGACCGGGGCCATGGGAAACGGCAGTTTTTCGACGTCGGAGGTGATGCGGTAGAGCGCATAGCCCAGGCCGAAGTGGTCGATGCGCTGGATGATCTGCGAACCGACCAGAAGCAATATGGGCACCAGCCAGTCGCGGTGGAAAAAGGTGCGCGCGGCCAGCGACGGCGAATCCGGGGACGGAGCCACCCAGGCCGGGATGAGGTCGGTCAGGCCCAGCATCTTGGCCGCATCGGATTGGACCAGGTACTGGTTCCAGAGCAGACCGTGGAAAGGCGAGGCCATGGCCGCGCCGGCCATGTAATAAAGCAGGAAAATCTCCTGCTGCTTGAGTTCGGTATAGGCGCGCTTGGCGATCTCGGCGAAGAGGATGATGGTGACCCAGCGCGCGGCCGGACCGATGCCGGTGCCGATGACGAGCTGCAAATACATGCTGCCCGGCATCATGAGGAAGCCGATAAAGACCGCCCCGACAATGGTCTTCCAGTCGAAGCCCTCTTCAAAGTGCGTCGGGGTCGGGAGCAGGTCCCTATATTCGGCCAGTTCCTTATCGTCGTACATCGGTGTGTCCTAATTCGGCAACACGAGGTAGCTCTGCCCCGTCCATAACCCGATGATGGCGAAGATGCCGCCCATCAGAAAATCGCCCAATATCAAGCCGATAAAAAGCAGCCGCACCCGCTTCATGAGCGCGATGCCGCCGTAGCGAAGCGTCAGGTGGTTGCACAGCCAGCCCAGGAAAAAGGAAAACCACATGATGCGCATGGCCGAGGAATACATGGTCAGGTAGCCGATGGGATGGATCGGCCACCAGTAGAAGCGCTGATAAGCGACGACCAGGGCGAACATCACCGCCGCGCCCATGAGCGTAAAGCCGATGGTGGTGGCGTTGGGCCCGGCCGGGGCCTCGAGCAGGCGCTGCACGTTTTCATAGACCGTGGTCACGGTCTGAGTCTCCCAGTCCACCTGCAGGTCGCGAAGCCCGTATTTGTGGCACACGGCCAGCATGGCGGCAAACGATATGCCGACGGCCAGGGCCAGGGCCACAACAATGCCGGCCAGGTAGAGATACTTGGGCCGCCTACCCTCCCCCACCTTGGCCGCGTGGAAAAGCGACGGCAGAAGCGACTCGCGCAGGTCGACGAACAGCACCTTCTGCATGACCGCGGCCATGAGCAGCCCCATACGGCTGAAAATCCCGGAACCGCAAAAAGCCAGCAGCCCGTCGGTCGGTGCGGCGGTCAAGGTGAAATAGGCGATGCCGCCCTGGCAGATGATGCGGCTGGCCACCAGCATGACCATGAAAAAGGCCCCGAAAAGAAGCACCGCCTGGCCAAGCGGCATCCCGAAGGACACGCTCCAGGCCACGAGCGCCCCGCCGCCGAGGAAAAGGCCCCACAAGGAAAGCGGCGCGCCCACCCATTCGGCCGCGTCCGTGCCGCCAAAACGGAAACGCAGCGCGTTTTTGGCCGTGAGCCACAAATGCTCCCGCCCAAGCCACAGGAGAAAGAGGAAAAAGACGCCGTACGCCCCGATCATCTGGGTTTCCTCGGGCATGGTCAGGGTCGGGCCGAAGGTGACGCCAAGGGCCGCCGCCGGCACCTGCTGGCCGATCACGTCGAGAAAGCCGTAAAAAAGCCCGCCAAGCAGGAAAAACACCCAGAAACTCAGGGAAATCTGGCGGGCGGTCAGGTAGGCGAAGCCGATAAAGGCCGGGTAGAAGTATATTTTGAGCTTGGTGAAGCCGGAAAAAAGCCCGGTTTTGGGGAAATACGGCCCGGCCAGGATCAGCGTCGGAATCTGGGGCACCGAGGGATCGTAAAAGCCGATGCCGTTTATGGTGTGCAAAAGGACGCTTACAAGGAGCCCGGCCAGCAGGAAACGGTCGGTCAAAAAGGCGGCCAGCCCACCGGAGTCCACGGCCCCGGTCAGGGCCTCGGGCACGCGCAGCAGCGGAAAATTCATGCGCTCGTTGGAAATCCACTGCCGGGAAAAGAGGTTGGCCAGACACAGCATCACGAAAAAGCACAGCCCGATGAAAACGCCCCAGGTGGCAAGGGGCCCGATCCAGGCCTTCCAGGGAATGGCGGCCAGCACCTGGGTCCAGCTCATGGTGTAGCCGCCGGCCAGACCGTTGTAGAGCGTCTCCACGGCCTTGTCGTCGCCCGGATACCAGCCGGCGGGCAGAAGCGGCCGCAGCACCGTGTTCCACTGGTTGCCGGCCGAGGCGAAATGGAGCGGCGCGGTCAGGTTGATGAAAAACGTGCGGGCAAGGCCGGTATGGGCCACCCCCGAAACCACGACCATGAGCATCCACACGATCATGAGGTCCGTGCCGGTGAGCACGGCCTTGCCGCGAAAAAGCCGGCCAAGGGCAGCCGCCAGCACGGTGAGCCAGGCCAGCACGAAAAACGGGGCCAGGGGGAAATGGCCGCCGCCAAGGGGCGTGGCCCCGTAATAGAGGTTATTGAGCGGCGTGACGGCGCATACGACAAGGCCCAGGGCAAGTCCCAGGACCACCGCCCGCGCGCGGATCGCCCCGGCCGCTTTCATGCCCCCTCCTTGGCGTTGGCCGCCCGGCGCAACTGTTCCCGAAACTGCGTGAACACCTTGTCCTCATAAGACGTGCGCACCGATTCCTCCAGGGAACGCCACACGAGCAGCTGCTTGCGCAAATCGTTGACAAACCCCTTGTTGAGCCGTTTCCACATGGCCGCCTCGCCAGCCAGCCGCGTCAGTTCGACGTCGATTTCCATATAGCCCGGCGTCTCGGTCGAGGGCACGAAAACGATGGTCACTTCCTGCTTGATGCCGAAATCGAAGGGCGCGAGCCACACCGTGCCGGTCAGGCTCATGCAGGAGGACAAGTCCCAGAAAGCCACATGGCGTTCCCGGGGATGCGGCGACGCGCCCGGGACCTCCCAGGGGCAATCGAACAGGCAGCGCACGTCGGCCGTGGCGAAAAGCCCGTGGGAAACATCCTGGTGGGTCTGGTAGTAATCGAAAAGAAAGCCGCCGGCGCATTCCTGCTCCCGCACGCGCACCAGGAACGGCAACCGGGTCCGGATGGTCCCGTCCACGGGAGCGGGCAGGGTCCAGGAACGGTTGACGTCCGGGATGGCGATCTGTCCGGCCACGCGGGAGGGATAGATGACCGAGAGCAGCACCACGCCGATGACCAGCGCCATGGCCGCCACTCCGGCCATGGAGGAATAGTTGGCGGTCATGCCGGCCCAAAGGGGCGTGCCGGAAAGGAGCCCGGCGCAAATCTGGGCCAGGAGGTAGCCCAGCACCACGCTGATGACGGCAAAGGCCAGGGCCTCGGCGATAAAAAGAAAGGAGACATGGGACGGGGCCAAGCCCACGGCGGTGTAGACCCCGATCTCGCGTTTGCGCTCGAAGACCGCGCCGATCATGGTATTGAGCACGATGAGCACGGAGATCACGAGCGGGATCAGGATGTTGGGGACCCCGGCATAGCCCAGGGAATCACCGGCATGGTAGAGGAAAACGCCGCCATCCTGGCCGGAGAACACCGTCAACCCGAACCGGTCGGCCAGCCGCAGGGCCAGGGCGGAACCGTCGTCGGCCTGCGCCTTGCCGAGGACCAGGGCGGCGTTTCGCGGCGCGACCAGGATGGACTTGAGCTGCCCGCCAAGGCCCATCAGGGTATCGTAGGGGATGATGGCGGTCAGGTCGTCGTCCACATGCTGGTAACGGCTCTGCATGGTCCGCACGTCCTCGCCCGACTCGGCGGCTTCCTTCTCGGCCTCGGACACCTCGACCGAGGCTTCGGAGGGGTAGACCACCGGGGTGAGCGATTCGCCGTCCAGGTCCACCCGCGTATCCAGGGAATTCCTGTCGAAAAGGCCGGCCACGGTGAACGGCCGCCCGAAAAGCGTCACCGTGTCGCCCGGACCGACGCCAAGTCGCCTGGCCATGGGCACGGGCAGGATGACGGCGTCGCGCTCCCCCGGCGCGAACCACCGCCCGGCCGCCAAAACGCCGCGCATCCGCCCGGTCCCGGCCTCCTGCGGGGAGAGGCCGATAAGCCCCTGGACGATTTCGACGTTCCCCCCGGCGCGCACGGAAGTGGCCGGCGAAAGAGTCTTTTCCGGCAGTTCCAGCCAGGCCAGGGGCGCGACGACATCCGTTGGGCCATAGGCGTCGCGCAGCACGGAAAGGGCCTCCGGCGGCAGCGACCGCCAGCCCACGTTTTTGAGCAGCACGCCGTGATAAGGCGCATGCTCGGCATAGAGCACCGCGCCCTCGTCCCGGGTGGACTTGACGCTGGTGAAGCTCATGATGGTGAAGGTCAAAATGACCAGCGTCAGGCAGGTAAGCGCGGTGCGGACCTTGCGGCGGCGCAGGTTGCTCACCCCGATCACAAAGGCGGCGACAAAGGCGCGCATGCCGCCGATTTCCGCCGATTTGACATGGGAAGCCCGACGCTGCAGGGCCGTCATCTCCCGCTCGAAGCGCATGAAGATGATAAGCCCGACCATGACCGAAAGGCCCAGGATGAAAAAGGCCAGGATGACGACCAGCGGGCTGTAGGTCAGGGCAAAGGCCGGGTGCACTTGGTAGACCACGGCGATGACGGCGGCGAGGATGCCCAGAAAGGCGGCAATGCGCTTGTGGATGTCGGCGTAGTTGAAGACCACCCGTTCCACGCAGTAGGCGAAGGGAATGAAAAGCGCGATGTAGAAAAGCACGCCCAGCAGCACGTCGCGCTGGGTCTTTTCCACATCGTTGTAGACGCGGACGGCGAGCCCCCAGCTGGCCCTGGCGTCGGCGATCATGGCGTCGTAACGCCTGGCCTTGCCGGCGGCGACGGCCTTGTCGAAAAGGCCCCGGCCCTTGGCCTCCAACTCGCGGATGCGCTCGCTGACGATGCCGTGGTTTTCCAGGTTCTTGATGCGCGGCCCGAGCAGTTCCCACATGTCCCTGGCCCCGAGCATTTCGGTCGCGGGCAAAAGCGGCCAGGAGTCGATCAGGTAGCCGGTGCCGGTCGGATGCGCCGGGCTGGCGTGTAAAAGGATCAGCTTACGGGCCAGGACGGTGTCGGACAGGATACATTTAAAGGGCGTGCCCGGCTCGAGGAAAATGGAAAGCAAGGTGGAATCGAGGGTGTCCAGCCGGCTGAACCAGTAGCGCAGCGGCGGGGCCTCGCGCCTGGCGTCGAGCAGGTCGATGCGGGTGAAATAGCGAAACGAACGCGGATCGAAGGCCGAAAAGAGCGTCGTCTGCTCGCAGGCGAACATGATCAGATCGGTCTCCATGGCGTTGCGGTTCATCTTGACCCGATACGCCTCCTTGCCGGTCTGCTTCTTGTCGATGGCCCACATGGCCGCGCCCGTGTCCGGATCGAACCGGAAGCCTTCGATGACGGCCTTGTCCAGGACGTATTTTTTGTTGGCCAGCCCGCTGACCAGAAAGGAGCCTCTTGGGTCGGTCATGGCATAAAACCGCGTCTTGCCCTGGTAGACGCAAAGCACGGTGTCCGGGGCCGGCCGTTCGGGAAAAAGCTCGCCCTGGCGGATGAAGTTGACCCGGCCGGCGAGCGTGGAAAAGACGTTTCGCGGCCGTTTGTCGCCAACGGCGAAATCCGGGGCGGCCATGGCCGCGACCGTGTCCGCGACGAAGCGCGACTGGCGCGCAAGCGAGGCCTCGTCGACACGGTCCGGCGTATCCCCTGGCGTGCCCCAGGCAAGGCGCGCATCGTCGACCGTGGCCAGGGTCACGCCGAGCACGCCGGCGATATTGCCGATCTCGCCGCCAAGGGGCGGCCGGTCGGGCAAAAGCCCCTGCCAGGGCTGTTCGCGGTCGTCGCGCATGCCGTCGCGGTAATACCCGGCCGGGAGATCCTGGGCCTTGACGGCGGCGGCCGCCGCCTTGGCCAGGGAACGGTTGATGCGGCCGTAGGCCTGGATGGGTTTGACCCCGGGCTTGACTTCGAAGGCGAATCCCTGGGCGAAACTCCCCACCCCGTCGCCGTGGCTGGAAAGATAAAGCGAGACCTGGGCCAGGATATCCTTGTCGCCGACGAGCCGCCGCAGCGCCCGGGCGCTGGCCACGCACTCCGCCTCGGTTTCGGCCCCGGCCATGCCGAAGCGCAGGCGCTTGCGGGTATCGGGGATCAAGGCGAGCATGGATGCCGCCTCGGCTTTGGTGAGCCCGGAATACTCCTCGCGCCACAAAAGCTTGCGCAGCCCGGCCCGCTTTTGGGCCAAGGCGTCGATGGCCGCCGTGTCCTTGCGCCCCGGCGCCAGGCGCAGGCGCATAAGCTGGGTGCTCAGGCCGTCCACCTCGTCTTTCAAGGTTTCGAGCAACGCCTTGTGCACCCTTGTGCGATCCTCGCCGGCCTCGTCCTTGGCCGCGGTCCCGGGCTTGGGCGCGATGGCGGTCAACGCGGCCGGCCCGGCCTGCTCCAAAGCGGAAAGAGCCGCGAGCGTGGCCTTATCTTCCTTAATGGAATGCTTGAGTCCCTTGAGCCTTCCGCGCAGAGACTTGCCCTTGGTCCGCAGGGCGGCGTAAAATTCCCGCAGTCCGGCCAGGGCCTGGGCATGGCCCGAAGTGGCCACGAGCAGGGTCGGCCGGGCCGGCGGCGCGGCGGCCAGCTTTCCGGCCAGACGCAAAAGCGTCGCCACGGAGCCGGCCTCGTCCGCGCCCGGGGCATGGCCCGGGGCGAAGGCGGCGGCATCGTAGGGAGCCTCGACCACGAGCAATTCGCCGGCAAGGGACGGGTCCGTGCCGGGGAAAAGCAGCATGACGTCATGGGCCACGGCCGGACGCCAGACGGCCTGGCCGGCAAGGGTCGCCACCGACCCGGCCGGATCGCCGGTCAGCTTCGTGTAATCCCCGAACAGCTCCCGGGCCGTGGCGGCGGACAACAAAAAGCGCGGAAACCGCACCGGGGTCAGCTCGAACTTGTCCTTGAACATGCCGGCGTCGGCCGGATCGTCGGCGGGGCTGTCGTCGACATAGACCACGGCCTTGGCGTCGAGCTGGGCGGCGGCCTGCCAGTTGCGGCCCGAATCGAGGTCCATAAGCACGATGGCCCCGTCCGGAAGCTTGCCGTCGAAGTCGCGGTAGGCCCCCTTGCCGGCATAGACCACGGGACCGGTGAGGCCACCCGGGGGCACGGTGCCGGGGGACAGGGCATTGAGCGCCAGGGGGGCGACGGGGGCCGCCTTGCCGCCGACAACGGCCAGCGTGGCCGGGGCATGGGCCACCACGGGCAGGCGGTAGGCCAGCCGCTCCACCTCCCCCACGCCAAGGCCCTTGAAATACGCCTCCAGGGCGTCCGCCGCCACGGCGCAACCGGCCGAGCCCGTTTCACGGTCGCCAAGCCCGGCCAGGGCGCGGGTGACGTCGCGCTCCAGGACGCCGCCCTCAAGCGGCGCGGCAAGCCAGGCCGCGGCCATGGCCGTAGCCCGAGGATCGGCCTTGGCGGTCTTATGGGCGGGTCTGGCCCAGGCGCTCGCGGCGACGCACAGCAGACAGACGACAAGCGCCGCCCGGACGGCCAGCCGCCCAACTGACCGGCTTTTTTGCGTAAGGGGCAGCGCCATGGACCGTCAGTCCTCTTTGGCCCCGATGGTTCCCACGGAAATATGCAGCTGGTCGCGTTCCTCGATCTTGTCGATGCGGCCGTCGCGAATCCAGACAACCCTGTCGGAAACATTGAGCATCTTGTAATCGTGGGTGGCCGAGATGACCGTGACGCCCCGCTCGCTGCTCAGGCGCTTCAAAAGCGCGATGATCTCCTCGCCGGTGGTGAGGTCCAGGTTGCCGGTCGGCTCGTCGGCCAGGATGATGGACGGGGTATTGGCCAGGGACCGGGCGATGGCCACGCGCTGCTGCTGGCCGCCGGAAAGCTCCTGGGGCTTGTGGGCATGGCGCTCGCGCAGCCCGACCAAGCCCAAAAGCTCGAGCCCCTTTTCCGTGGCCTCGTCCTGGGGCACGCCGGCGAAGGTCATGGGCAGCGTGACGTTTTCCAGCGCCGTCATGACCTGGATGAGATTGAAGGTCTGGAAAATATAGCCGATCTTGCGATTTCGAAGCCAGGCCAGCTCATAGGCGTCGAGCTGGGCGATATCCACCTCGTCAATGAAGACCTTGCCGGAGCTCGGCTTGTCCAGGCCGCCGATCATGTTGAAAAGCGTGGACTTGCCTGAGCCGGACGGCCCCATGATGGACAGGTATTCGCCGGCCCGTATGGTCAGGTCCACGCCGCGAAGGGCCGTGACCTCCTGGGAGCCCATGGTGAAGGTCTTGGCCACCCCGGCCACGCGGACAATATTGTGCGCCTCGGCCATACCGCGCCGTCTCCCGATCTCGCTTCCTATTCCTGGGCCCGCATGGCCTCGACGGGCCGCATTCGGGCGGCCACGATGGCCGGGTACACCACGCCAAGAAGACTCAAACCCGCGCCGACCGCGATGGAGACGACCAGCACGCGCGAAAGGCCGGCCACGGACGTCGCCGCCGTCCCGGACAGGCCGTAGCGGACGAGCCCCGCCAACAGCGCGCCCAGGATGCCGACCAGAGCTCCGGCGAGCGAGCCGGCCAGCCCCTGCATGCCGGCTTCGAGCAGGAAAAGCCGCAGGATGAAGCGGTCAAGCGCGCCCAAGCACTTCATGGTGCCGATTTCGCGAAAGCGTTCGGTCACGGCCATGAGCTGGGCGTTGACGATGCCCACCGTGCACACCAAAAGCGACAGAATGACGATCCAGCGTTCCTTGGGGCTGGCCCCAAGGCGCTCGGCCTCGGCGGCGGCCAGGGCCGGCGGCGGCGGCGTTGCGGGCAGATCGTAGCCGGCGTCGATGAGCGCGGCGCGAAAGCCGGGGTTGCCGGCGCGCAACATGCCGGCGGCGATCTCGGAACCGGTGAGGATGAAGCTCAAAAAGGCCACGGCCAAAACGAGGCTGGCCACCGTGACCATGGAGCGTAAAAACCGGACACGGATGTTTTTGACGCTGATTTCGAGCGACTTGCGAAACGGCAGCACGACCTGCCTGGCGATCTTCGCCCGACGGGGGGCAAGGGAGTCGGAAATACCGCGCGAGTGCCGCATCGACCGTCCGTGGGCTGACAACACCGGCCCCGTTCCTGTTTTTCCCAAAATACGAAAAGGTTAATTTTGATTCTTGACAGAAAGACTGACCGTTGCCAAGGCCGCGCCATGCCGGGCGCGTGACAAGGTCCTTATTTTTTGGCGCGCTTTTTGGGAATCTCGATGCCGTACTTCTGGATTTTGTAATTGAGCGCCCGGCGGCTGACGCCAAGCAGCGGCGCGGCGGCCTTCTGGACCCAGTTCGCCTGCTCGAGGGCCCGCACGATGGCCGCCTTTTCGCTGGCGTCAAGCGACAACGGCTTCTCGCCCTCGGCCGGACGGCGCGGCCCCTTACCGGCCAGCGGCAACTGGAGGTCCTCCGGGGCCAGCACACCGTTCGTACACAGGACCACGCCGGCCTCCAGGGCGTTTCGCAACTGGCGCACGTTGCCCGGCCAGGGATAGGCGGTCAGGTAGGCCATGGTCTCGGCCGGAACGGTCACGGCCGGTATGCCCTGGGCGGCGCAAAACTGGCGGATGAAATGCTCGGCGAGAACGGGGATGTCCTCACGCCGCTCCCGCAAGGGCGGGACGTTTATGGTCACCACCTTGAGGCGATACAGCAGGTCCTCGCGGAAAACGCCCTGGGAGACCTGCTCGAAGATGTCGGCATTGGTGGCGGCGATGACCCGGCAGTCCACCTGGATTTCCCGCACGTCGCCGATGCGGCGTATGCGATGGTTTTCCAGAAACCGCAGCAGCCGCAGTTGCATCTCGTTGGAGATGTTGCCGATCTCGTCGAGAAAAAGCGTCCCCTTGTCGGCCTGCTCGATAAGCCCCTTCTTGTCCTTGACAGCGTGGGTAAACGAGCCCTTGACGTGGCCGAAAAGCTCGGATTCGAGCAGCCCCGCCGGCGTGGAGCCGCAGTCGACCGTCACCAGCGGACCGGACTTGCGCAGGCTTTTCCGGTGAATGCAGTTGGCGACAAGCTCCTTGCCGGTGCCGGATTCGCCAAGGACGAGCACGTTGACGTCGCGGGAGGCCACACGCTCGATAAGCGCGCCCAGATCGCGCATGGCCGGGCTCTTGCCCACAAGCCCGGACTCGGCCATGTCCGACGGCAGGGGCTTTTCCCCGCCTCCGGCGGATCTGGCGAACACCTCGGCCACGCGGGAGAGCAGCTCCTGGCCGTCGAAAGGCTTGGTCAGGTAGTCCACGGCCCCATGCTTGATGGCCTCCACCGCGCCGGGAATGCTGCCGTGGGCGGTGAGAAAGATGATGGGAAGGGACAGGCCCCGGCGCACCATCTCTTCCTGCAGACGCATGCCGTCCATGCCGGGCATGCGGATATCGGAGATAAGCAGGCGCACAGGCCGCGAGGAAAGAATTTCCAGGGCCTCGGTTCCGTCCTCGGCCGTGACCACGTCGTAGCCGGCCGAAACCAGACGGACTTCCAGCACCTCCAGGATGTGGGGGTCGTCGTCCACGGCCAAAATGGTCTTGCGCGGTTCCGAGGCGTTTTTCATGGGCATTGCGAGCTCGCGGCCAGGGCGGCGGGCATCAGAAATTGCTCAGACCCTTTTTCTTTTCCTGGATCTGCTGGTGAATGGTTTCCAGGGCCCGGACCTGCTGCTGGATGCTTTTGCGCACCTGGGCCTCGCGCTCGGCCAGTTTCTTGGCGCATTCCTTGTCCAGGGCGGTTTTTTGCTCCTTGAGCGCGGAAGCAGGTCGCAGGGTATGCAGGGCCGGCAACAGGAAACGCGGGTTCTCGCCGCTGCCGCCGGGGGGCGAGGCCTTGGCCCAGGCGTCGAGCAGGTCGAGGGCGGCGGCGTATTCGGTGTCGTTGGCGGCCTGGGCCAGCCGGACCGCGCCCAGGGCGAACTGGGAACGCAGGCGCACGGCATGGTCGGTTTCGACGGTGTAGGCTTCGCGCCACAAAGCCATGGCATAGCGCAGCTTGCCTTCGTCATAGGCGCACACCCCCTGGTCGTAGAGGGTATTGCGGTCGGGTTCGCAGGCCGGGGAAGCGGACGCCGTATGCGTCGCCGTCGACGGCGCGGGAACGACGGATACGGGTTCCTTTTTGGCGCAGCCGATGGCGGCGCAAAGCGCCAGGACGCAAAGCGCGGGCGTAATATGCTTTTTGAACGAAAAAGTCGCGTGGTGGACCATGTCAGCTTGTTGTCCCATCGACAGGGATTGTAAAGTAAAACGTGCAGCCTTTGCCGGGCAGACTCGACAGCCAGATGTCGCCGCCATGGGCCTCGACAATGGTTCTGGCGATGGACAGGCCAAGACCGATGCCGTCGGTGGTGCGCTTGGTGCGCGCGCCCCGGTAGTATTTGCTGAAGACGTGGGGCTGTTCCTCCTCGGGAATGCCCGGACCTTCGTCCGTTATGCTGAAAAGCAGCTTACGCCCGCCGTCGGCCATTTCCAACCCCACCAGCACCGTGCGCTCGGCCGGCGAGAACTTCACCGCGTTGCCGATCAGGTTGTACAGGGCCTGCCCCAAGAGCTCCCGGTCGCCGACCACGGACACGATGTCGCGGCCCACACGCGGCGTCAAGCGGATGTGCTTGGCCTCGGCCGCCGGCGCGGCTTTTTCCAGGATTTCCCGGGCCAGCTCCTCGGGATTGAAGGTCGACGGGGACAGGTCCACGATCTGGGAGGCCATGCTCGAGACCTTGAGCAGGCTTGTCAGCATGACGGAGATGCGCTGGAGTTCGTCGCTGGCGATGTCGAGAAAACGCTTCTGGCGTTCGTTGACCTCGCCGAGGACCCGCTCGCGCATGAGATTGACCGATTCGCGGATGGAGGTCAGCGGCGTCCTGATCTCGTGGCTCACCATGTCGATGAAGTCCGTGCGCATGCGTTCCTCTTCCTTGAGGCGCCTGGTCATGTCGTTAAACGCCGCCCCGAGTTCGCCCAATTCGTCCTTGGACAACACCCGGATGGGCTCCAGGCGTCCGTCGCGGGTGTAGGCCCGGATGCCGCGACGCAGCTCGCGCAGGGATCGGCTCAGGGAATACGTCAGGTAGAGGATGCCGAGCAGGCCCACGGCAATGGAAACGGCAAGGCCGGTGACGCCGCGATTGGACGCCACCTCGCCGATGCGGAAGAGTTCCCGCATGCCTGATTCCAACACCCGCTCGTTGTCCTGGCGGGCGCTGACCACGATGCGCATCCACTTGTTGAGCTTTTCCTGGTCGATCCAGGGTTCGCCGGCCAGCTCCTTGCCCTGGGCCAGATCGGGGAAGGCCTCGCGGAACTCGGCATGCAGCTCCTCCCAGGCGGAAAAACCCTCGTAGCGAAACCACAGAATGCTCCAGATGGCATTCTTGTATTCATTGAGCGCATTGAGGAAATTCTTCTTGTACTCGTCGGAATGCAGGATCTCGTACTTCTTCTGGTTTTCTTCCATGGCCAGCAGGCTGTCGACCAGCCGCTGGGAGATGCTCAAGACCTCGATGCGGACCTTGACGATATCCCGGGAGATGTTGACGGATTCCTTGATGTAGATCAGCAGTGTGGACGTGGTGAAGTAGGCCACGACCATGATGCCGATATAGACCGCCAACAGCTTGAAAAGGATGCCGTATTGTTTGATGGGTCTGCGGTAGAGGTACATGGCGGTGGGGGACGGCGGCAGGGCGGAGTGCGCGCGCGGCGAAGGGATGCGGGAGGAAGCCCTGTCCCTTTGTTACTTGGCGGCGAAGAGTTCCTGCTCGAGTGTATGGGGCCGGCGGATGTTGGTCAGCACCAGCCGTTGGCTGCTCGAGGCGGTGAGGATGACCTTGCCGTAACCGAGAAGCCCGCCGAATAGCCCCGGCTCGCACTTGACCGACTCGATCTTGCCAATGTCCAGGGAAAAGGTGCCAAAGAGAGCGTCGTCACACAAAAGCCGCTTGTCCGTGACCCCCACCCGCAACGTGAAATAGGAAAAAAGCCGGACCAGGGCCAGAAGCGTGAAGAGGATGAAAAAAACGTAGCGCACAAGCCACACCGCCACGGTGATGATCTTGGGCAGGAATTTCTCGATTTCCTCGGGGGCCTTGAACTGGGCCAGGGAATGCAGGGTCGGGCCGCTCGACCAGATCACGAGCGCCACCACGAAAAGCAGCACGGCCTTGGCCAGCACCACCCAGTGCTTGCCGGTCCGGTACAGAATTTCCTCTTCCTCGAAAACGAGGCCGTTTAGGCTCATGGCTTCCCTACCCCCAAGGCGACGTATCCGCCCTCGGCCGCTACCGACGCGACCACAGGCAATCCGAGGCCTTATCCGAAAACGTTGCCCAAGGCAAAGCCTTCCTCGGACTCATCCCGCAAGCGAGGCCACAGCAAGTCCCCAAGCGGCAAGAAGCGTCCCGGCCGCGACCAGCCCGAAAAGCGTCTGCGCGGCCCGGCCCGGCCGCCCCACCCGCCCAAGCGCCCAGCCGGCGGCAAGCCCCAGGATGGCCCCGGAAGCGAAACCGAAGAGA
Source organism: Solidesulfovibrio fructosivorans JJ] (assembly GCF_000179555.1). Lineage (NCBI taxonomy): Bacteria > Pseudomonadati > Thermodesulfobacteriota > Desulfovibrionia > Desulfovibrionales > Desulfovibrionaceae > Solidesulfovibrio > Solidesulfovibrio fructosivorans. The sequence continues at coordinate 100,442 of NZ_AECZ01000007.1, read as the reverse complement.
TGGCCGGCCAGATCCACCGCACCGGTATCCTCGGAGCCGGCTCCGAGCATGGCAAGAAGCATCAACACCGCGCCGGCCGCGAGAAACCGGCGCACCGAAAGTCCGGGGTGCGGACAGGCCAGACGCACCCCGCCCAGAGCCCCAAGCGCCCCGAAAACCGCAGTCGAAGCGCCCAGAAAATAAAGCCCCGGCCCCTGGACGCAGGCTTTGAGCACATTGCCGCCGACCCCGGCCGCGACCGTCAGGGCAAGCCCCAGGCCAAGCCCGGTCTCCCGGCACAGGAAGCTCAGAAAGAGCGCGGCGCAGGCGACATTACCGAAAAGATGGGCCGGATCGGCATGCAGGCAAAGGGCCGTGGCCGCGCGCCACCACTGACCGGCCAGCATAGAGGCCGTGTCGCCGCCGCCGATGGCCTTCCAGGGGACGCGCCGGCCCAAAAGCGTGGCGTCGCCAAGCAGCAGCCCCCAAAGTCCGGCCGTCACGCCCATGACGGCCATGACGGACCAGACCACCGGGGGCCGCGTCGGCGCCACGGCCTCGGGATCGGGCAAGACGACGTTTTCCCGCTCGTCAAGGTAGGCCCGTATCTCGGCCAGGGCCTCCTCGGCCCGGCGACGGGGAACGTACAGGCGCCACGCCCCGTCCTGGCGCCTGAGCGCATGGGGAATGCCCCGCGCGGTCAGCACGTACGTCCAGTCCCTGGCCCGGATTTCCGTGACCGGATAGCCTTGTTCGGTCGGCAGATCGGGGGTGAGGTCGCGCAGCCCCGGGCGCGGCCACAGAAGCGGCCGCCGGGGAGAAGGCGACGCCCCGTCGGCCACGGAGGGATGGCGGGCGCGGCCGATCATGGCCGGCCGCCGGGAGGATGGCACCGCGAAAAGGAAACGGTCATACCCGGCATCCTATACGACAAACCGGCGACAATTCGCAACGCGGCACCCTTCCGGCCCCCTTGGCCCTTGCCGCCGCATCCGCCCGTTTGATAAAGCCACCACCATGAACCAAGAACGCCGGATTTTTTATTCCGCCTTTTTGCTCATCATCCTGGCCGCCGCCCTCTACCTTGCCTATGTCGTGCTGCGGCCTTTTGTGGACATTCTCATCATCGGCGTAGTCCTTTCGGCTCTTTTTAGGCCGGTGCACCGCCGCATCGACGCCTTTTGCGGCAAGCGGCCGACCGTTTCGGCGCTTATTACGACCTGCCTCATCTTCACCTGCCTCATCATTCCGGTCTTTTTCTTCCTGGGTTCGCTCGTGACCCAGGGCGTCCAGTCGGTCAACGCCCTGCAGGCGCACCTTTCCAGCATGGACTTCAACGCCTTTTTCAGCCACGAGGCCGTGGCCCCCTACATCAACTGGCTGCATGAACACCTGCCCTTTCTGGACGTGAAGAAACTGGCGCTTCGGGCCGACCTGCTCTCCATCTCCAAAAACGCCGGCCAGATTCTGCTCAACAGCGGCACGACCATCATCGGCAACTTCTTCGTGCTGACGATGAACTTCGTCATCCTCATCTTCGTGCTGTTTTTCCTTATCCGCGACGGCGAGGCCATGCTCGCGCGAGTGCGCTACCTGCTCCCCCTGTCCACGGACCAGGAGGACCGGATTTTCCGCCAGCTCGACGACGTGGCCAAGTCGGTCATCCTCGGCGCGTTCCTCATCGCCCTGGCCCAGGGCGCGGCCGGCGGCCTCGGGCTTTTCATCGTCGGCATCCAGCCCTTTTTCTGGGGCTGCATGATGGGCTTCGCCTCGCTCATTCCGGTGGTCGGCACGGCCATCATCTGGCTGCCCGTGGCCCTCTACCTCATCGTGACCGGCCAGTGGCAATGGGGCGTTTTTCTCATCGCCTGGGGCGCGCTGGTCGTTTCCAGCATCGATTCGATCATGCGGCCGATCCTCATGCGCAACCGATCCAAGATGTCCACCTTCTGGGTGTTTCTGGCCATCATCGGCGGCATCAAGTTCTTCGGGGCGCTCGGCATCCTCTACGGCCCGCTGGTGCTGGGGTTCGCCATGGTGATGCTGTCGCTTTACGCCGAGGATTACAGCCACGTGCTCAACGACCGCAACCTGGGCAACGGGTGCGAGTCGCCCCCCCCTGAATTCAAATAAAAAGCCCCCCTTTCGGAGGGCTCGAGCGCCGATTCCGGGCGGCCCCGACGGACCGCCCGGCCATCAAGTCGGACACTCCGCGCTCTTGGTCGACCCGGGGCCGGCCAAAGGCCGAAAACACTTCTTCCCCGCGCCGCAGACCGGGCATTTCCAATCGTCCGGCAAATCCTCGAACCTGGTCCCGGCCGGTATCTTGCCTTTACGGTCGCCCTTGTCGGGATTGTAAATGTAGCCGCAATTGGTGGTCTGGCACTGCCACATTTCTTCCGGCGCAGCCATGGGGTGCTCCTTTAGAAGAGAGTAGGATGATGCGAGAGGGGAGAACCCTTTTCAAAGGGTTTCCCCTCTCGCGCTCTCCCTTTCCTAAACTTTATTTCAATAACCTTGCATCATTATTAAAAGTCTTGGGAAAGGGGGGCTGGGGGGAAACCTTTCTATAGAAAGGTTTCCCCCCAGCGCTTCCTCAGTCGACCTTGAAAAAAGCCTTGGCCAGGGCCTGGCAGACCGGGCACTTGTCCGGCACGGAGCCGGCGACGGTATAGCCGCACACGGAGCAGACGTACCAGTCCTGATCCGGGAAGCCGGCGACGTCCTGGGCCGCCTCGGAATACAGCTTGGCATGCAGTTCCTCGACAGCGTTGGCGAAGGTGAAGCCCCGCTCGGCGGCCTTGTTCCCCTCGGCCTTGGCGTCCTCGATCATGCCCGGGTACATGCTCTTGAACTCATGGGTTTCACCGGCGATGGCGTCCTTCAGGTTGGCGGCCGTATCGCCGATGCCGTCCATGTTGCGCAGATGGGTATGGGCGTGGACGGTTTCGGCGGCGGCGGCGGCCTTGAACAGCTTGGCCACGCCGATATGCCCTTCCTTCTCGGCCTGGGCGGCGTAAGCGAGGTACTTGCGGTTGGCCTGGGATTCGCCGGCAAAAGCTTCCTTGAGATCTTCGAGGGTCTTACTCATCTTCAGGTTCTCCTTTTTTCGGATTCGGGTTTGACAGGTTCCATCTTGCAGAGACATTTGCGGCACACGCCGCGCACCAGCACCTGGGCGTCGCGCGGTTGCCCCCACGCGGCAACCGACTCGGGCAGGTCGTCCAGCCCGGCGCCGGACATGGTAAAATCCTCGATGGAGCCGCAGCACAAACACACCAGATGGTGGTGCGGCGTCACATCGCCGTCGAAGCGCCCCTCCTCCCCGCCGCCCGGGACCCGCGTCACCAGCCCGCGCGCCTCGAACGAGGCCAGAGTCCGGTAGACGGTGTCGAGGGATATGGCCGGGGCCTCGACGCGCACCCGCCGCCACACCGTCTCGGCGGACGGATGGTCCTTGGCCTCAGCCATGGCCCTGTATACCAGATATCGCTGATTGGTAAACTTCAGGCCGCTTTTGGCGAAGAGTTGCTTAAGGGCTTCAGTCGACATAGTTTTTATTCCTAGTTGCTGTTCATTCCTATTTAGAGAATTCGCCCCGGCCCGTCAAGACGTTTTTTTGAGGGGAAGAAGGGGGAATGTGCGGGGGGGGGGGAATTCCGTTACCGCCACCACAGCCGGCCCGACCGCCACAGCCCGCCAAGGGTCAAGGGCCGGCCTCGGGCGCTTTTGCGGGCCAGATAAAGAAAAAGGTAGGCGGCGCCATAAGCGTCGCCCAGGGCGTCATGAGCGGCAAAGGGCGGCAGGCCGTAGCGCCGACAAAGCGAAGCCAGATCGAATTCCAGCCGCTCGAAATCGCCCTGCCCTCCCTGCCCCATCTGCCGCTTTTCTTCATAAGTAAGGGCCAAGCGCAGGGTGTCGATGCAGGGCGCGGCCAGTTCCCCGCCGAAATAACGACGGCTGGCCGCGTTGATAAAGGCCATGTCCAGTTCCACGTGATGCCCGACGATGATGGCCGGCCCCAGAAAATCCAAAAAGGCGGCCAGGGTCTCGGCCGTTTCCGGGGCATCGGCCAACGCGGCGTCGGTAAGGCCGTGGATGAGCGAGGCATCGCGAGGCACGTCGCGCGAGGGGCGCACCAGGCTGAAAAAGCTTTCCCCGGGGAGCAGCGTCAGCCCACGCAGCCGCACCGCGCCGATGGCCACCATGGCGTGGCGACGGGGATCGAAGCCGGTCAGCTCCGTATCCACGACCACGAAGGGCAGGTCGTCGAGAAGCGCTGTTCGATCGTAGCCGCGTTGAGAGCGCAGATGGGCGGCCAGAGGCGCGGCGATCGGGCACGAACCGAAGGGCCAGGGAAAGCCCGAACGTCTCATGGCCGCCATTTCGGCTCGGAAAGGGCCAAGCGCAGCCCTTCCACGGCGGCGAACGCGGCCCGGCAACCGTGACGACGGCGCGGGGAAAGGCTTTCGGGGCGCGGCTCCCCGTATCGCTCCCCCAAGGCGTCGCCGGCGCCAAGCATCCAGGCAAGCCGCTCGCCCTCGAAGAAAACAAGCGCCTCCCTGGCTCCCCGGCAAACCGCCTCGGGGAGATGCCCCCCCTGCTCCAGCCGCTCCAGGCGGGCAAGGGTGCCCATCTCGCCGATTCCCTGCACCAGGGCGGCCAGCCGGGCCATGGCGATGATGGGCCGCGAGCCCCGGGCGGCCAGATCGAAAGACGGGGCGAGGCCGCCGTCGCGCTCCACGAGACGCCCTTGATAGATGCCAAGAGGCGCGGGATGGACGGTCAGCGCGGCAAGCAGACGCAAAAGCGTTTCCCGGGGCAATTCGTGGAGAACCGCCTCCGATCCTTCCTCGCCGGTGGGACCGGTTGTGGTGACCTCCCGCGCATCGAAGGCTTCAAGGCTTGCTTCCAACGTCAGCGGATCGCCATCCCCGGCAAAGGCCGCCGGGTCCAGGCGTTCGCGGGGATCACCCAGGCACAGTCCGGTCGCGGGCGTGCGCAGGCCGCACCGGGCAAGCTCCTCTTCGAGCATGGGCACAAGGGCGGCCAGATAGGTCCTGGCCGCCCGGGCGATGATGGGATCGCCGCCGTCCTCGGTGATGACAGCCAGGGCCAGACCGGCGTCCGGCAGCATTTCCCGGCGTCCGGCCGCGCCATAGACCAGCCAGCGGCAGCGGGCCGGGGCCGGGCCGTAGCGCTTTTCAAGGATGGCGAGCAGCCGGGTCAGCACCCGTTCGGCCAGAAGCGCCAAAATGCCGCCCACAGCCATGGCCGTGGCCCCCCGGGCGGTGAGCGCGGCGGCCAGAGGGCGTATTCCCCGACAAAGCGACCGCAAGTCGGGCACATCCCCGGCCCGGCCCACGGCGCGCAGCAACGCCAGGGGGGAGCGGCCATGGGACAGCAGCAAATCGCTGGCCGTGACCATGCCGACGGGAGTGCCGCCCTCGGTCACCAACAGATGACGAATGCCGCCGCCGGTCATGCGGATAAGGGCGTCGAAACACGGCGCGCCGGCATCGATGACAGCCACGGGCGCGGACATGAGCGTTTCCACCGGGGCGGCAAGGGCAATGCCCCGGGCCACGGCCCGGCGCAAGTCACGGTCGGTGACGATGCCGATGACCGATCCCGAGGTTTCGCGCACAAGCACCGACCCGACCCGGCCGTCTTCCATGACGCCGGCCGCCCGGCGCAAATCCGTGCCGCGCGCCACGCACACCAGCCCATGCGACGCCACCTCCCCGGTCAGGCGCGTAAAGAGATAGTCCCCGTCGTCTCCTCCGGGACAGGCCGTTTCCTGGCGTGCCCCGGAGGATCCGGACGCCTGGGACAAGGCATCGGTGAAATACGCGGCAACCCCGGGGTGCCGACGGGCCAGGGCGACAAACGTCTCCCTTGGCAGACGCACCAGAAACGTATCTTCCAAGGCGCGGGCCTCACAGGCCTGCCCCGGTCCGCCAAGGTCCGCCGGCAGGCCGAAACATTCCCCCTCCCCGCGCACGTCGCCCGGCGCGTCGGGCCAGGAGCAGACCATCCCGGACGGCACGGACAGGCGCACGCCGCCGCGCTGGACGCAACAAATCCAATCCGCGGCCTCGTCCGGGCCGGCCACCCACTCGTTTTCCAGATAAAAGGCCACCCGGCTGCCGGCGGCCAGGGCGGCGAGTTCGGCCGGGGGAATGGCGTCAAAAGGCGGCACCGTGGCCAGAAATTCCGCCACGGCTTCGGGTTGGCGGGAAGGATCGCGTGCCTGCATACATGCTCCTTCAGGTAAGGGCGTGAAGGCTGAAATGGTGTTCGAGAATGGCGGCAAGCCGGTCCAGGGCGGCCAGGTCTTCGCGCAATCGCTCCTTGTCGCCGTCATGCAAGTCGGTCAGGTCGAGGCCATTGTCCGGCGTGCGGCCGCCGGCATGGGCGGACGCCTGCACGCCAAGGCGCAGGGATTGGATATGCCCGAAAGCCTGCCGCAGCCGCCCGGCCAGATCGTCGCCGAAGTGGCCAAGCCCGGCCAGGCCGGCTATCCGGGCCACGGTCTCCGTCTCGGCGAGCCCCGCGTCCAGAGCGAGCGCCTTGATGCCGAGCACCAGAGGATAAACGGCCTGACGCTTGAGGTCCATGGTGGTGTGTCCAAGCCCGAAACGCCCGAGGGGCAGATGACCGGGCAAATGGGCCGGCGGCCCGAAGCCCAGCGCCTCACGGGCGAGCAGGCGCGTCGCAAGCGGCGCTTCCGCCAGACGGCGGCGCAGATGGTCGGCAAGGGTCGCGGCTAGGACGGAATCGCCGGCCACGGGGCGCGCATCGGCCAGGAGCGAAACGAGCAATACGTCCGGGGCGTCGGGCCGGTCCACGGCGGCATCGACAGCCTCGCTCCAGCTGTCAAAAGACCTGCGCCAAAAAGGATTGGCGGCCATGATGCCCTTGGGACAAGGCGGCATGCCGGCGGCTTCCAGAATTTCCGCCAGCCGCCCGGCAAAGGCCGCGAATGCGCCCTCTTGCGCACCGTCCCCCAAAATGAGCGCATTGTCCTGGTCCGTGGCCAGAAACTGTTCCCGGCGGCCCTGGCTGCCGAGCACGACCAGACAGTATCCCCCGCCAGGGGCATCCGGCCCGGCCCGGGCCATCCAGGCGGCCCGCGCCAGCAGCCGGTCGTACAACCCGCTCGCCAGCCGACCGGTTTCCAGGGCATCATCATTATTTCTCGCCCGCATCGCCACCAGCCCGCGTATTTCGCGTAAAACCTTTTCCAACGCCTCCGTGCTTGCCGCCGCGTCCAGTCGGCCCATCAATTGTTGTGCCTGTCCGGCAACACCCGGTTCCATCATTCCCACAACCGCCCTCCTTCCCCCTCTAAAGGGGGCCGGGGGAATTCCCCGGGCAAGGTGGGTTTGGGAGGGGCCACGCCCCTCCCAACTTTCTTATTCAGCGCCGACGCCAAGGTAGTTGCGCAGTTGCTGGGCCTCGTAGAGGGAACGGGCCCTGGCGTCCGGGACCAGCACCGAGCCCAACCAGCCGGCGGCGAAGGCCAGGGGCATGGAGATGAGCGCCGGATTTTTCCAGGGGAAGATCGGCGCGGGATTGCCGAACACGCTCACCCAGACCGTGGGCGAAAGCACGATGAGCAGGGCGGCGGTCACGGTGCCGGTGACGATGCTGGCCACCGCGCCGTAGGTGCTGGTGCCCTTCCAGAAGATGGACAGGAGCAGGGCCGGGAAGTTGGCGCTGGCCGCGATGGCGAAGGCGAGCCCCACCATGAAGGCCACGTTTTGCCCCTTAAAGGCCAGTCCGAGCAGGATGGCCACCATGCCAAGGCCCACCGTCGCCCGCTTGGCCACCTTCACCTCGTCCTCCTCGGAAGACCGGCCGGAACGCAGCACGTTGACGTAGAGGTCATGGGAGAGCGTCGTGGCCCCGGCCAGCGTCAGGCCGGCCACCACGGCCAGGATGGTGGCGAAGGCCACGGCCGCGATGAAGCCGAGGAAGACCGTGCCGCCCGTGACCTCGGCCAGAAGCAGCGCCGCCATGTTGCCGCCCTTGTCCACGGAACCGATCATGTCGCGGCCGACCAGCACCATGGCGGCAAAACCGATGATGAAGGTGAGCACGTAGAAGTAGCCGATGAGCCCGGTGGCGTAGAACACGGATTTACGGGCGGTCTTGGCGTCGGGCACGGTGTAGAAGCGCATAAGGATATGCGGCAGGCCGGCCGTGCCAAACATGAGCGCGATGCCGAGCGAGAGGGCGTCCAGGGGATTGGACACGAGCCCGCCGGGATTGAGCACCTTATCGCCGTAGGTCTTGGCCGCGGCGTCGAAAAGCGATGTCACGTCGAAGCCGAAGCGGGACAGCGCCATGCCGACCATGACCGTGGCCCCGGCCAGAAGCAGCATGGCCTTTATGATCTGCACCCAGGTAGTGGCCAGCATGCCGCCGAAAAGCACATAGGCGATCATGACCGCGCCCACGGCGATGATGGCCGTTTCGTAGGGCAGGCCAAACATCATCTTGATAAGCATGCCCGAGCCCACCATCTGGGCGATGAGGTAAAAGCAGACGGTCAGAAGCGAACCGATGGAGGCGGCGATGCGGACGGGCTTTTGGGAAAGCCGGTAGGCCACCACGTCGCCAAAGGTGTATTTGCCGAGGTTGCGCAGGGGTTCGGCGATCAGGAACATGATGATGGGCCAGCCGACGAGAAAGCCGATGGAGTAGATGAGCCCGTCATAGCCCTTCATGGACACGAGTCCCGCGATGCCGAGAAAGGAGGCGGCGGACATGTAGTCCCCGGCCAGGGCCATGCCGTTTTGCCAGCCCGTGACCGAGCGGCCGGCGGCGTAGAACTGGGAGGCGCTACGGCTTTTCCTGGCCGCGTACCAGGTGATGGCCAGCGTGCCCAGGATGAAGACGAAAAAAAAGGCGATGGACGTGGCGTTGGGCTGTCCGATGGTGGTGGCGAAAGTGTTCATCCCCGATCCTCCCGCATGGCGTGTTTGAAATTTTCCACGGCCGTGTCGTAATCGTCGTTGGCCCAGCGCACGTAAATGCCGGTCAAAAGCCAGGAGACGACAATGACGCCGAGGCCGACGGGAATGCCGACGGTCATATGGGCGCCGACACGGGCGGCAAAGAGATCGGGACGAAAGGCCAGGATGGCGATGAAGCCGTAATAGATGGCGAGCATCAGCGCCGTAAGCGTCAGCGAAACGCTCCAGCGCTTGCGCACCAGGGCGGAAAACCGGTTGTCGCGTGTGGGGTCGGCCGTTGGTGTGTGCATGGGAATCTCCTTGCCGCCGGCGGTCGGCCGGGCCTTCGGGTGTCCGGGACGACGGGGATCGCCGCCCTTCCCGGCCGCCGCAAACGGACGCGGCCACGCGGGATGAGGCCGTCGTAAGCGGCCCGCCCGGGAAAACGCACGCGGATTTCGACGGACGGCGACAATGCCCCGAGGAATGGTGAACGGCAGGAGAACAAGACCAAACGCCGCTTGCCGGCCCCAAAGGACCGTTTACCGGCGGGGGGAGGTATGGAGGGGGAAAAAAAACGTGCGAGAGGGGAAACCCTTTGAAAAGGGTTCTCCCCTCTCGCGCTCTCCCCTTCCTAAACTTTTTAATGGTTACGGATAATACACCGATAACACATTATCATTATTAAAAGTCTTGGGAGAGGGGGTCCGGGGGAGAACCTTTCTCCAGAAAGGTTCTCCCCCGGCCTCATAACCTACCCTAGAATGGCAAATCGAGTTGTTTGGGACGGCGTTTTTCGGCGATGAGGCGCTTGAGTTTACGGGGCGAAACGCCCACACGGTATGGCCAGACCGGGCATACGCCTTTTTCGGTGCAACGGCGCACGGCCTCGCGGTCGCCGACGGTACAGCGCAGGCAGAAACGACGCACTACCCGCACCACGCGCACGGAAAACCCTTCGGGAATTTCCTTCATGCGCAGGGGGTGAAAGGGGCAGTCCCGATCGGTGCAGGAGGCGACCAGGCTGCGCTGCCCGCCCATGCAGGCGGCAAGGCAATACCGCCGCACGGCATCAAGGGGAGAAAGCGTTTTTTCGGCGTCGTCCGGGCGCATGCAACCTCGTTTGGCCGCGCGGGGAGAAGTTTCCCGCGCCGGTTTATCCATCAATAGACCGGGGAAAGGAGCGTTGCAACCGCCCTTGGCCCTGTTTTTCATGGAAAATCGATCCCCAAATGAGCCCTCCCCTGGCCGCGCGGGGCGGCGCCGCTCAAACCGCCGGACACGGGCGCTTCTTCATTTGACCACCGCCCCACCTTGGGTCATAAGCTTGGCCATGAGGCTGGGGCTGTCCGCCGGAGTATCCCTCCGGCCCGTTGAATCCATCCGAATGTCCGTATCGCCCGCTTACCGGGCGAGGCGTTCGGCCCGCATCCGGCGACCGGTCTGTCCGGTCCCGTTCCCCGTTGCAACCACATCCTTATTTTCGGCGGAGTAGCCGCGTGCAATCGATCATGAAAATCGCGTTGGCCGTTTGTATGACGGCGGCCATGTCCATCCTGCCGGCGTGCATCAACACATCCGGCAAATCGTCGAAGAACGCCGCGTACGAAGCGCGCACCTATCCGGCCCACACCCCCACGGTCCCGACCGCGCCCGAGGCCGAAGTCAAATCCGCGCCCCAACCGGCCCCGCCGGCGGCCGCCCCTCCGGCCGGCGTGCCTCTCGCGCCGCCGCCCGTGGCGTCCACCCGCCCGGCTTCGCCCGAGGAGCAGACCAAGGCGACCCTGGAGCCCAAACCGGTCCAGGCGGCCGCCCTGCCCCAACCCAAGAGCGAACCGGCCGCGCCCGTGGTCAAGACGCCCTTCACGACGACCGCGAAGCCGGCCCAGCCGACCGAGACGGACAAGGCGCCCCCGGCAAAGGAGACCACCGTCGCCTCGGTGGAACAGCCCGCCGCTCCCGCCCTGCCCGGCCTGAAAAAGAAAACGCCCCAGGAGCCGACCGGCCCGGCAGCGGAGAAAACCGCTTCCGCCGCGCCCAAGGCGGCTGGCGGCAAGGTGGCCGTGGTAGGCGATTCCCTGGCCGTTGGTATCGGCATGACCATGAGCAACCGCATGAAACGTTACGAAGGCTTGGGCTGCGTCCCCCTGGGCAAGGTTTCGACCGGGCTTATTTCCAAGAGATTTTTCGACTGGGACAAAAAGCTCACCGAACTTGTGGCCAAGGAAAAGCTGACGGCCGTGGTGGTGATGATGGGCGGCAACGACGCCAACAATCCCATTGCCGGCAAGGCGGCCGGCACGCCGGAATGGAGCGCCGCCTACCAGGAAAAGGCCGAAGACTTCCTGCACATCGCTTCGAAGGCCGGCATCAAGGTGTTGTGGGTGGGGCTGCCGGCCATGCGCGACGCGGCCTACAACAAGCGTGTCGAGGCGGTCAACGAGGCGGCCAAGGCGGCCTGCGCCAAGGTCGGCGGCTGCTCCTACATGGAGGCCTCGACCATCTTCACCGACGATTCGGGCAAGTTCGTCCAGGCCAAGACCATCGGCGGCAAGAAAGTGTCTCTTCGGGCCAAGGACGGCGTGCACATGACCATGAACGGCTATGACCTGCTGTGCCGCCAAGTGCTGGACAAACTCTCCGCCGACGGCAACCTGCCGGCGGAGAAGACTTCGTCGAAATAAGACCTGGGGGAAACCTTTCTGAAGAAAGGTTTCCCCCAGCCCCCTTTCCCAAGACTTTTCACATAAAAACGTGTTACCGGCATCTCGCCCGTAACCGTCAAAAAGTTTAGGAAGGGGAGAGCGCGAGAGGGGAGAACCCTTTTTAAAGGGTTTCCCCTTTCGCACCCTCTTCTCATCCTCATTCAATTGACGAAAAGGCGGAAAGCCGGCAGGGCATCGCCATGACAGGCGTTATGCTGCGTTTCGCATTCGCGCTTTCCATTCTCTCTTGCGCCGCCTTGGGCGTCGCGCTCGATGCCCGGGCCGTCGACGGCCTCTACGGCAACTCGAAGATGCCCGGAATCGGCCGACCGGTCAGGGTCGGCGGCGACCGCGACTACCCGCCCTACGAATTCCTGGACAAGGACGGCAAGCCGGCCGGGTTCAACGTGGATCTGACCCGGGCCGTGGCCGAGGTCATGGGCATGAAGGTGGAATTCCGCCTCGGGGCCTGGGCGGGCGAACGCGAAGCGCTCATGGACGGCGGCCTGGATATCCTGGAGGGCATGACCTATTCCGACGAACGGGCCCAGATCCTCGACTTCGCCCCCCACACCATCGTCAACCACGCCATTTTCGCCCGACGCGGCGCGCCGCCCGTATCGAGCCTCGACGATCTGGCCGGCAAGAAGGTCATCGTGCACCGCGCCGGCTTCATGCACGACACCCTGGCCGCCAAGGGCATGGAAAAGGACCTCATCTTCTCCGAAACCCCGGCCGACGGTCTGCGGCTTCTCGCCTCGGGCGTAGGCGATTACGCCGTGGTGGCCATGCTGCCCGGCATCTCCATCATCCGCGAGAACAAACTGGACAACATCCAGCCCGTGGCCCGAAGCGTCGCCACCGTGCGTTACGGCTACGCCACCAGGAAAGGCAACGACGCCCTGCTCGCCCGCTTCAGCGAGGGCCTGGCCATCCTGCGCGAAACCGGACGCTACCAGGCCATTCACGACAAGTGGCTCGGGGTGCTGGAAAACGGCAAGGTCAAATGGCAAACCCTCGCCGTCTACGTGGGAGCCGTGGTCGCACCGCTCCTGGCCCTGCTTGGCGGCTCCATGCTCTGGGCCCATATGCTGCGCCGGCAGGTGGCCCAGCGCACCCGGTCCCTGACCAAGGCCCTGGACGAACTGTCCAGCAACCAGCGCCAGCTCGTCCAGGCCGACAAGATGGCCGCACTCGGCACCCTGGTCTCCGGCGTGGCCCACGAAATCAACAATCCCAACGGCTTGATCCTGCTCAACATCCCCATTCTGCGCAAAGTCCAGGCCGATGTTGCCCGGCTGCTCGACGCTTGGCACGAACGCGAAGGCGAGTTCACCCTGGGCGGCATCCGCTATTCCCGCATGCGCCAGGAACTCCCCCGGATGCTCGAAGAGATGCAGGAAGGGGCCATGCGCATCAAGCGCATCGTCAACGATCTCAAAGACTTCGCCCGGCGCGAGGAAGGCGCGGCCAAGGCGCTGATCGACGTGGGCGACTGCTCGCGCAAGGCCGTGCGTCTGGTCGAGACCACCATCCGCAAGCATACGGACCGCTTTTCAGCCGACTACGAGGCGGACCTGCCGCTCGTCTGGGGCAATTCCCAGCGCATCGAGCAAGTGGTGGTCAACCTCGTCATAAACGCCTGCCAGGCCCTGCCCGACAAGAGTCGGGCCATCGAAGTCACCACCCGTCACGACGTCGAGGCCGGCAAGGTCATCCTGTGCGTGCGCGACGAAGGGAGCGGCATCAGCGTCGAGCACATGGCGCATCTCACGGACCCGTTTTTCACCACTAAGCGCGAAACGGGCGGCACGGGGCTTGGCCTTTCCGTCTCGGCGAGCATCGTCAAGGAATACGGCGGTTGCCTGACGTTCGAATCCGCGCCCGGACAGGGGACCACGGCCTGTCTGGAACTGCCCGTGCCCAAGGAGGAATCGCCGGCATGACCACCGCCCCGTCCCCGGCCTTCGCCATCCTGATCGTGGACGACGAGCCAGCCTGGCTGCGCTCCCTGTCGCTGACCCTCGAATCGGCGGCCGGCATCACCAACACGTTCTTGTGCCAGGACAGCCGGGAGGTCCTGCCGCTTTTGGACAAGGGCGGCATCGGCCTCGTCCTGCTCGACCTGACCATGCCCGGCAAGTCGGGCGAGGAGCTGCTTGCCGCCATCGGCGAACGGCATCCGGACGTGGCCTGCATCATCATCAGCGGCGTCAACCAACTCGACACCGCCGTGCGCTGCATGAAGCTCGGGGCCTTCGATTATTACGTGAAGACCGACGAGGAGGACCGCATCGTCAGCGGCGTGCTGCGGGCCATCCGCATGCTGGAGCTGCGCGACGAAAACCGGGCCGTCAAAAGCCGGCTGGTGGCCGGCGGTCCGGCCCATCCCGAGGCCTTTGCCGGCATCGTCACCCGCTCCCGGGCCATGCACGCCGTATTCGCCTACATCGAGGCCGTGGCAGCCAGTTACCAGCCGCTGCTCGTCACCGGCGAATCCGGCGTAGGCAAGGAAAATCTGGTGCGGGCCACCCATGCCATAAGCGGGCGCACAGGGCCGCTCGTGGCGGTCAACGTGGCCGGCCTCGACGACGCCGTCTTTGCCGACACGCTCTTCGGCCATGTCCGGGGGGCCTACACCGGAGCCGAAGCGGTGCGGCGCGGCATGGTCGAAGAAGCGGCCGGGGGAACGCTTTTTCTCGACGAAATCGGGGACTTGTCCGTGGCCTCGCAAGTGAAGCTGTTACGCCTGCTCCAGGAAGGCGAGTATTATCCCCTCGGCAGCGACCAGCCCAGGCGGCTTGCGGCCCGGGTCGTCGTCGCCACCCACCGGGACCTGGCCGCCGACGAGGCCGAGGGCAAATTCCGCCGCGACCTTTATTTCCGGCTGCGCACCCACCATGTCCACATCCCGGCCCTGCGGGAGCGCAAGGAGGACATCGAGCCGCTGTTGCGCCATTTCCTGGCCGAGGCCGCCACGGCCCTCGGCAAGCCGACGCCCGCCTTCCCGCCGGAACTGGTCGGCTGCCTGGGCGCCTACGCCTTTCCCGGCAACATTCGGGAGCTTCGGGCCATGGTTTTCGACGCCGTAAGCCTCCACACCTCCCGCATGCTCTCCATGAAAAGCTTTCTTGCGGCCATGGGTCGCGTCAAGCCCTGCCCGGCCGCCGATCCCCCGCCCAATCCCTTCGCGCCCTTCGAGCAGCTGCCCACCTTTGCCGAGGCGGCCCGCTTCCTGGTCGACGAAGCCCTGGCCCGCTCCGGCGGCAACCAAACCCTGGCCGCGCGCCTGCTCGGCATTTCCCAGCCCGCGCTCAGCAAACGCCTCAAGCACGCCGCCAAACCCTCATAACCCGGGCAATGGCCATAACCTTTGGGGAATGGCCGCCAACTTCCTGTAAAACATCGTTTTTTAATCCGTATGGCGTATAGCCCCCATAACCAAGGTTATGGGGGTTCTTTTGTGATGGTCATCGTATTTTCCCGACTTTGTCTTTTATTTCAATAGACTGCCACAGTTCGGCCAGCTTGGCACCCATCCTGCTTTTGCGCTCCCCATGGCGCGATCGCCATGCCCCTCTTCTCTCCGCCGGGCACGGAAGGTGTGCCGCCGTGCCCGGCATTGTCGTAACGGCCGCCGGCCGCCGAGACCGGCCCAGATCCAACCGCCCAATCCCGAGGAGATTCCCATGCAGCGCTCCATCAAGCTCCTGGCGCCGGTGTTGCTCGGCCTGATCATCTGGCTGCTGCCCGCCCCGCAAGGACTTTCATCCGCCACCTGGACCTATTTCGCCGTGTTCGCGGCCGTTGTGCTGGGTTTGGTTCTGGAACCCGTGGCCCCGGCCCTGATCGGGCTGATCGGCGTCACCCTGGCCACCGTCTTGCGGATCGTTCCCATGACCCCGGGCAAGCTCCCTTCGGCCGGCGAGGCCATCAAGTGGGGACTGTCGGGATTTTCCAACGGCACGGTCTGGCTCATCTTCGCGGCCTTCATGTTCGCGCTGGGCTATGAAAAGACCGGGCTTGGCAAGCGGCTGGGACTGACGCTGATCAAGCGCATGGGCAAAAAGACCCTGGGCCTGGGCTACGCCGTGGCCCTGGCCGACCTCATCCTGGCCCCGTTCATGCCGTCCAACACGGCCCGCAGCGGCGGCACCATCTTCCCCATCATCAAAAACATTCCGCCGCTGTACGGCTCCACGCCGGAGAACAATCCCCGGGGGCTGGGCGCCTACATCATGTGGACAGCGCTGGCCACCACCTGCGTCACTTCGTCCATGTTCTTAACCGGCCTGGCCCCCAACGTCCTGGCCCAGTCCCTGGTGGAAAAGACCGCCCATATCCAACTCGGCTGGAGCCAATGGTTCATCAGCGTCCTGCCCGTGGGAGCCATCCTGTTCCTGGCCACCCCTCTTTTGACGTACCTCATCTACCCGCCCACCCAGAAGACCTCGGAAAACGCCCCCATCTGGGCCGGCGAGGAACTGAGGAAGCTCGGCCCCATCACCGGGCGGGAAATCACCATGGGCCTTTTGGCCGTGGCCGCGCTTTTGGGCTGGATATTCCTCAAGAGCTCCATCAACTCCACCACCGTGGCCCTGGCCGCCGTGTGCGTCATGGCCCTGACCAAGGTCGTCACCTGGGACGACATCATCCGCTACAAGCAGGCCTGGAACGTGCTGGCCTGGTTCGCGACCCTGGTGACCATGGCCGACGGCCTGAAAAGAACCGGCTTTCTCAAGTGGTTCGCCGAGGCGGCCGCTGCGCACATGCAGGGCTTTTCCCCCACCGCCATGATGATCGGCCTGGTGATCCTTTTCTTCGTCAGCCACTACATGTTCGCCAGCGTCACCGCCCACGTCGCCGCCCTGCTCCCGGTCATGCTGGCCACGGCCATGGCCGTGCCCGCCCTCAACATGCAGGTCGTCTCCATGCTCCTGTGCGGATCGCTTGGCATCATGGGCATCATCAGCCCCTACGGCACCGGTCCTTCGCCGCTCTATTTCGGCTCCGGCTACATCAAGAGCCGCGAATTCTGGCTTCTTGGCCTCGTTTTCGGCGCCATTTTCCTCGGCGTGTACCTGCTGGTCGGTTTCCCCTGGATCCTCATGCGTGGCTAACGCGCCGGCAGAGCAGCGGACTTATAGACAAGGAGTTCTCATGCGCACCATTTCCAGACAAAGCGTTGTCGACGCCGTGGCCGCCATGTGCATCGACGCCAACCGTTACCTGCCGGCCGATGTGCTGGCCTCCTTCGCCAAGGCCAAGGCGGCCGAAACCGTACCCTCGGCCCGTGAAATCTTCGGCCAGCTCGAGGAGAACGCCGCCCTGGCCGCCCGGACCGGGCTGCCGCTGTGCCAGGACTGCGGCCTGGGCGTCTTTTTCGTCGAAGCGGGCGAGGACGTCCGCCTGGAGGACGGCAGCCTGCGCGAGGCCATAAACGCCGGCATGGTCAAGGGCTACGGCGACGGTTTTCTGCGCAAATCCACCTGCGATCCCTTCACCCGCAAGAACGTGGGCGACAATTCCCCGGCCATCATCCATTTCGACATGGTCCCCGGGGATGCGCTCAAGATCTGTATGATGGCCAAGGGCGGCGGCTCCGAGAACATGTCGCGGGTGATGATGCTGGCCCCGGCCCAGGGGCTTCCCGGCATCCGCGAATTCGTCATCCGCCGCGTGGCCGAATCGGGCTCCAACCCCTGCCCGCCCATTCTGGTCGGCGTCGGCATTGGCGGCAATTTCGAGCTGGCCGCCATCAACTCCAAAAAGGCGCTCATGCGCCGGGTGGACGACGTCCATCCCGATCCCGAGGTGGCGGCCATGGAAGCGGACCTGCTCGCTTCCATCAACCGCCTCGGCATCGGCCCCATGGGCCTTGGCGGCGCGACGACCTGTCTTGGCGTCAAGATCAGGACCGCCCCCTGCCACTTGGCCAGCCTGCCGCTGGCCGTCAACATCCAGTGCCACAGCTCCCGGCACAAGGAGGTCACGCTCTAATGGCCGAATATCATCTGACCACGCCGCTTTCCGATGCGGACGTGGAAAAGCTGCGCGCCGGCGATGTGGTCCACCTCACCGGCATCATCCACACCGGCCGCGACGCGGCCCACAAACGCCTCGTCGAGGCCCTCGACGCCGGAGAGCCCCTCCCCTTCGATCCCAAGGGCGCTGTGATCTATTACGTCGGTCCCTCCCCGGCCCGGCCCGGCTACGCCATCGGCGCGGCCGGCCCCACCACCAGCTACCGCATGGATTCCTTCGCCCCGCGCCTGATCGCCGAAGGCCTCAAGGGCATGATCGGCAAGGGTATGCGCGCGCCCGAGGTCAAGGCGGCCATGGCCGAGCCCAAGGCCGTGTACTTCGGGGCCACCGGCGGGGCCGGCGCGCTGCTTGGGCTTCGCATCAAAAAGGCCACGGTCATCGCCTACGAGGACCTCGGCCCCGAGGCCGTGCGCGAGCTGACCGTTGAGGACTTCCCGGTGCTGGTCATCAACGATTGCCACGGCGGCGACCTGTACGCCGTGCCCGAACTGGAGGCCGCCCTTGGCTAGCGCAAAGGAATCGCACGACATCGTCATCGTGGGCTCGGGCGGGGCCGGACTGCGGGCGGCCGTCGGCGCGCTCCAGATCAATCCGGACCTGGACATCCTGGTCGTCACCAAGACCATGCCCACCCGCTCGGCCACCTGCATGGCCGAGGGCGGCATCAACGGCGTGCTGGACTTCCCCGGCCAGGAGGACTCGCTCGAGGCGCACAGCTTCGACACAGTTAAGGGCAGCGACTACCTGGGCGACCAGGACGCCATCGACTTCTTCGTGCAAAAGGCGTCCGAGGCCGTGCGCGAGACCGACTTCTGGGGCACGCCCTACAGCCGCAAGGACGACGGCCGGGTGGCCTGCCGCCTGATGGGCGGCCACAAGTACGCCCGCACCAACTTCTCGGCCGACAAGACCGGGCATATCCTGCTGCACTCCAACTTCGACTATGCGCTCAAGTGCGGCGTCAAGTTCCGCATCAATTCCCAGGTGCTGGACGTGGCCATAGAGGACGGCGTGTGCCGGGGCGTGGTGGTGCGCGACACCAACACCGGCCAGGTGACCCCGATCAAGGCCAAGGCCGTGGTCCTGGCCACCGGCGGCTACACCCGCATGTTCTGGGCCCGCACCAGCACGCCCTATATCGCCACGGGCGACGGCGTAGGCGTGGCCCTGCGCGCCGGCGTGGCCTTCAAGGACCCGGAAATGGTCCAGTTCCACCCCACGGGCGTGGCCAACGGCGGCGTGCTCATCACCGAGGCGGCGCGCGGCGAAGGCGGCTACCTCGTCAACGCCGACGGCGAGCGCTTCATGGCCCGCTACGCCCCGGACCGCATGGAACTGGCCCCGCGCGACATCACCGCCCGGGCCATCGAGACGGAGATCATCGAGGGGCGCGGCTACGGCAGCGGCCTCGGGGCCCACGTGCTCCTCGACCTGCGCCATCTCGGCCGCGAACGCATCCTGGAACGCCTGCCGCAAATCCGCCATGTGGGCCTGCTCTTCGAGAACCTGGACCTGGTGGAGCAGCCCATTCCCGTGCGCCCCACGGCCCACTACTCCATGGGCGGCATCGACGTGGTGGATTTCGAGCACATGAAGACGGCCGTGCCCGGGCTCTTCGCCGCCGGCGAATGCTCCTGCGTCTCCATCCACGGAGCCAACCGCCTGGGCGGCAACTCCCTGGCCGACGCCATGGTCACGGGCAAGCAGGCCGGCATCGGCGCGGCCTCGTACGTGCCGGGCAAGTCCCTGGGCGGCGAGAGCGCGCTGGAAAAGCTGTCCGCGAAATGGCGCGGGCACTTCGTCGAAACCACCGTCCGCAAGAACGGCCCCACCGCGCCCGAGCTGCGCGAAAAGCTGGCCGCCATCCTGTGGGAGGGCATGGGCATCTTCCGCACCGAGGAAAAGCTCGCCGGAGCCCTTGCCGCCGTGACCGACCTGCAAAAGGAATACGGGACCGCCGTGGTCGGCAACGCCAATCCGGTCTGCAACACGGCTTATGCCCACTTCCTGGAGGTGGGCAACCTGCTCACCCTGGCCCGGTGCGCCCTGGTCGCGGCCACGGCCCGCCACGAGTCCCGCGGGGCCCATACCCGGGAGGACTATCCCGCCCGCGACGACGCGAGCTTCCTCAAGCACAGCCTGGTGACCGTCGCGGACGGCGACTACCGCCTCGACTACCGCCCGGTGGCCGTCACCCGCCATCAACCGCAGGAGCGTAAATACTGATGGATACCCTGGCCTTTCTCATCGACCGGTTCGACGGCAAGGACACCTGGTGCCAGCGCTACACGTTCGCCTACCGGCCCGGCATGACGGTGCTCGCCTGCCTGATTCACATCAAGGAGCATCTGGACCCGACACTCAACTTCACGGCCTCGTGCCGCAGCGCCATCTGCGGAGCCTGCGCCGTGCGCGTCAACGGCAACGCCGTGCTGGCCTGCGACACCATGGTCGACGACCTGCTCAAGATCTGGGGCGAGGGAGCGCTGCGCATAAGCCCGCTTGGCAACGCCAAGGTCATAAGCGACCTGGTGGTGGCGTGGGAAGAAAAGATCGAGCACCTGCGCCTGGCCAAGCCGGGCTTGCTGGCCAAGCACGAATTCTCGGCCGACAAGGGGTGCCGGCAGTCCCCGCGGGAGATGCAGGCCGTGGCCAAACAGTGGGACTGCATCCTGTGCGGCAGTTGCGCCTCGGAATGCAACAAGCTCGCCGACTCCGGGGAGGACTTCCTGGAGCCCTTCGTCTTCACCCACGCCGCCCGCTACGCCGAGGACTCCCGCTCGGCCGAGCCCATGCTCCACGTGGAAAGCGTCCTGGCCCACGGCCTGTGGAAATGCGTCCATTGCATGGAATGCGTCACCAAATGCCCCAAGCACATCCGCCCCGGGGAGGACATCGCCGCCATGCGCCACATGGCCGTGGCTTCCGGCCATACCGATGGCCCCGGTCCGCGCCATGCCGAGGCCTTCCGCACCGACCTGGAAAAGACCGGCCGGCTCAACGAAGTCAGACTCGTGCCCCGCACCGAGGGCATGGCCAGCGCCGCCACCAAGCACCTGCCCTTCACCCTGCGCATGTTCGCCAAGGGCAAGCTCGGCGTCGTGGAAGCGGCCCGCCTGTTCGTGGCCGACAATTCCCCCGTGGAAAACATCGACGGCCTGCGCAAGGTCATCGCCCCCGAAAGGAACTAGCCATGAAGTATGCGTTCTTTCCCGGTTGTGTTCTCCATGCCGCGGCCAAGGAGGCGCTGGTCTCCACCCTGGCCGTGGCCAAGCGGCTCGGCATGGAACTGGTGGAAATTCCCGGCTGGTCCTGCTGCGGGGCCAGCCACGTGCAGGACGTCGATCCCGAAGCGGCGCTCCTGGCCAACGCCCGCAACCTGGCCCTGGCCGAAAACATGGGCCTGCCGGTCGTCACCGCCTGCAGCACATGCGCCCTGATGCTGCGCCAGGCCCGGGCCAAGCTGCTGGACGGAACCATGGACAAGGCCAACGAGCGCCTGGCCGAAATCGGCCTGCGTTTCCGGGGAACGTCGGAAGTGAACCACTTCCTGTGGATTCTGGCCGACACCTGCGACGATTGGTCGTCCATGGTCGAAAAACCCTTGGGCAACCTGCGCGTGGCCCCGTTTTACGGCTGCCATTCCGTGCGGCCGCCGGAAATCATGAACTACGAGAGCCACCTCAATCCCCAGAGCCTGGAGCGGATCATCCGCGCCTGCGGGGCCACTCCCGTGGCCATTCCGGAACGCCTGCGCTGTTGCGGTTTCCACGCCGTGTTCCCGGCCGAGCACACGGCCATGCGCATGACCGCTTCGGCCGTGACCAGCGCGGCCAAGGCCGGGGCGCATTGCCTGCTGACCCCCTGCCCGCTGTGCCACATGCAGCTCGACATGTACCAGCCGGACGCGCTCTCCGCCGCTTGCGGCGAAAAGCCCGTGCCGGTGCTGCATCTGGCCCAGCTTGTCGGGCAGGCCCTGGGGCTCGGGAAAAAGGACATGGCGCTGGGGAGGCATATCGTCGACCCCAGGCCGGCCTTGCGCCAGGCGGAACGCGCCGGCCGGTCATAAGGCGCGAAGCGCCGCCAGGCGCAACGCGCCTGTTCCGGCAGAAGTGCCCGTATTCGCAGCGGGGCGGCGCAGGCAAACGTCGCCCCGCTTTTTCATGCGCCCGCCCCTTTCCGGCATGGAAAAACACGCCGGTCCCCTTTTTGCGGGATGCACCCTGCCGCCCGGACCCGGGTCGATGGAAAACGGACAAAGGAGGCGAGCATGCGATGCTCCATCAAAATCAAACTGATCTGCGGCGTCATCGCCATCATCATCATTCCTTTTTTGTGCATCTTGGGCATTACCGCCTATGATATCGTCGTCCTTTCCTATGACAACTACATTTCCGATTCCAAAAGGGATCTTGCCGAAACGAATACGGCCATCCAGCTGTTTTTACACGAGGCAAAGGCCAATATGGACCATCTGGCCTCGTACCCGGAGCTGCGCGGCATCGATGCCGGCCTGACCGATTTCCTGTCCGTCACGGGCAAGGTCGCCACCCTGCCGCGCGCGGACGACGCCCTGGGTCGACAATTGCGGGAGCGCTGCCTCCTTATGCAAAAGTCCCATCCCAACTACCGCAAGGTCTATCTGGGCAGCCGGTTCGGCGGCTTCATCAGCAGTTCGGACGCCCCTCGCGCCGCCTACGATCCGCGCGGGCGCGCCTGGTACAAGGCCGCGGCAGCAGCGCCGGACACGGCCGTCCTGTCCGCACCCTTCCGCTCCACCGACGGGCGGGCCTCCATCAGCGCGGCCCGGGCCTTTTCCGACGCCTCCGGCCATATCCTTGGCGTGGTCTCGGCCGATATCTCCCTTTCCGTCATCACCGATATGGTGGCGGATATCCGTCCGGGCAAAACCGGCTTCGTCATCGTGGCCACCCGAAACGGCACCATCATCGCCGATACCGAGCAGCCGCAACACAGCCTCAAAAAACTTACGGAACTTGGGGACGCCTCCCTGGAATCGCTTTTCTCGGGTCCGGCGGGCAAGGTCGAGGTCGACCTCGGCGGCGAAACCTATGTGGCCAATGTCTTCGACGCGCCGGAGACCGGCTGGCGCTTCGTCAGTTGCATCGCCAAACGGGAGCTTATGCGGCCGGCACGCGCGACCGTGACGACCATCGCCTGGGTGGCGCTGGCCAGCTTGATGCTGGTCGTCGGCGGCATCTGGCTCTTCATGGACCGGTCGGTGATTCGCCCCTTGTCGCGGGTTGGGGAATTTTTGCAGGCCGTCAGTGCGGGCCGGTACGAAGCACGCCTGCAACCACCGCGCTTCAAGGACGAGATCGCGGCCATGTACGCCGCGCTGGGCGCCATGGCGCAACGCCTGGGCGAAACCATGGCCAGCGTGCGGGCCAAAAGCCGTGAAGCCGAGGAAAAGGCCCTGGCCTGCCAAGCCGCCACGGACAAGGCCGAAGAAGCCTCGCGCCAAGCCGAACGGGCCAAGGCCGAGGGCATGCTGGTGGCCGCCAACCGCCTGGAAGCGGTAGTCTCGGTGGTGTCTTCGGCCGCTCGGACATTGTCGGACCACATCGGGCAGGCGTCCGACGGCGCAGAGGTCCAGGCCCGGCGCGTGGAGGAAACCGCCTCGGCCATGGAGGAAATGAACGCCACGGTGTTCGAGGTGGCCAAAAGCGCCGCGGCCGCGGCCGACATTTCCGCCCAGGCCCGGGAGAAGGCCGAGGAAGGCGCGGCCACCATCGGCCAGGTGGCGGCGTCCATGGAACAGGTCAAGGCCGACGCCTCCAAGGCCCGCGAACGCATGACACGGCTCGGCCGGCAGGCGGAAGACATCGGGCGCGTGCTTGGCATCATCTCCGACATCGCGGACCAGACCAACCTGCTCGCGCTCAACGCGGCCATCGAAGCGGCCCGGGCCGGCGAGGCCGGCCGGGGATTCGCCGTGGTCGCCGACGAAGTCAGAAAGCTGGCCGAAAAAACCATGCATGCCACCAAGGAAGTGGACAAGGCGATCCGCGATATCCAGGACGGCACGCGCCACAGCAGCCAGGCCGTGGACCATGATGCCGCGACCATCGACAAGACCGTCGCCCTGGCCGAGGAATCCCGCCGGATTTTGAGCCGGATCAAAGCGCTGGCGGATTCCACGGCGGACCAGGTCCATGCCATCGCCACGGCCGCCGAGCAACAATCGGCCACAAGCGAGGCCATCAACCAAAGCATCGGGGACATCAGCGCCATCTCGTCGACCACCACCGACGCCATGCGCCAATCGGGCGATGTGGTCGCCTCGGTTGCCGGGCAAGTCGAGGAGCTGTCCGCCCTGATCGGGGAACTGCAACACAGCGGGGAAGCCGGCCCCAAGGCAGTCGCCGGGTAGCGGGCAGACGCCGCGCGTCTAAGCGCCATTCGGAAAAAAACCGAGGGGCGCGCCCCATTCAAAACAGGAAAAGACCCGGGCTTCGGCCCGGGTTTCTTTTGGACGGCCCACCTGCCGTTCCCGCAATGCGCTTGGTTGTGTCGTTTATCGTGCGCTCCACTCAACGGATTGACAAGCGCTTACTCTCCATAGAGCACCACCCTGTTGCGCCCTCGTTCCTTAGCCTGATACAGGGCTCTATCCGCATGGGACAAGAGCTCTTGCGGATTCTCCACGAAACTGGGCCAGCTGGAAATACCAACGGAAAGAGTTATAGTCCCCAAATCCCGCCCTGCGTATTGTATGGTACTCCGCGCTATAGTTTGAAGCAGTTCCAGGACTCGAGCATGACATTCCGAAGCCTTGGCATGAGGCATAAGAATGACGAACTCTTCGCCGCCATAGCGACATATAATATCTGTATGGCGGAAAGTCTTGTTCATCTGTTCAGCTAAAAAGCGCAACGCTTCATCGCCCGCGGCATGGCCATAGGAATCATTAAAAAACTTAAAATAATCGATATCAAGCATAATCAAACTAAGATCACTCTGTTGCTTTAATGCCTGGGCTATCTCCCGTTCCAAAGCGTCATCAAAAAAACGTCTGTTTTTCAATCCAGTAAGGGCATCCTCATAGGAATAGCTTCTAAGCTCTTGTTGCAGTCGTAGTTGTGTCAACGTGAAGTTGATGCGATCCATAGCCCGGCGAGCCAAGCTCAGCAGTGTCGCATGGTGAAACTCCGAATCCTGTAACCAAGTATTCTGGTCTACCCGCAACATAAACGCCCCAACCTGTTGGGGACCCAAACGTGGATGTTCGATCCTAACTGGAAAATACCACGAAATTTCCTCTTGCACCTCAAGATGTTCCATCATTTGTTTCCAAGAAATGATAGGTTGGGCTTCGCTCATTTTATAGTCTCCCCAACAACAGCTTAAATGATACGCCTCGCCGTGAACCTGAACCTCATAAAAGCATCCCGGAATCGGTTGCCAAAGTCTTGGCAGCTCCTTGCGTAATACAGCGCGCGCTTGCTCTACATTAATACACTGTTGAAGACCTGTTATAAGCTCACCAATCACCCCCTTCTTCTCACTCTCTAAGGACAAAACACGTGTGCGTGCCTGAACTTTTTCTTCTAAAGAGCGATTAAGGGCCTGCAGTTCTTTTTGCATCCTTCCATAGTAACGCAATGAAATTATGATAATTGTTACAATAAAGAACAGAGACCCCCAGCTTACGGGAATGCGCCCCCACGGCACTACACTATGGGCCACAGCCATATCCAACAACAGCAACAGACAGAGAAGGGCATAGGCCACCAGGATGGACCGCTGCTCCAGAGTCATCTGCTTAAACCACCAAAACGGCACAAGGCAGAGGGGCAAACTAAGCGCAAACAGCATGTCAAACACAGGAAATGTATGGGAAAGCATGACCAGGCCTTGCAAGGAGAGGCCAAGGGCAAGCACAAAATAACAAAGAAAAAAGACCCAGATCGTGCGAAACATTCTGCGCAGACCACCATCAAACCATTGTTCCAACAACAGGGCGCTCGCTATGGGGACGAGAAAATAGGACGCCGCCGAGACATAATCCCAAAACAGTGGCCGATACCAGAGGAGCAAAGTCGCCTGTGTATCGCCAATAGCCATCCCCCCGGCGGAGAGGGCATAGAGAGCTATAGCCCAGAACGTCCCTTTTTTTGTTTGCACCAGAGCAAAGAACAGGGCCAACAGCGCAACAACCAAGGAAAAGCTGCCGATAATCAGGCTTTGAAGAGAGTTATTAACAATATAGTGCAGCAGTTCGGTGCGCTCCATAAGTTTAATCTCACCCCAAAGACCAATATCCATGTAGTTTGAAAAGACACGAAAATAGAGAGTCTTGCCGCCGCAATCCTGTGGCAGCGTTATCATATGCCATGGCCATCCAAAAAATTTTTTACGGCCATGTTCATCAAATTTACCGTATTGATAGATCTTTTTTCCTTCGAGATACACTTGTACGATCAAGTCCACACTGTAGATATAGAGCACAGGATCACGCCACTTTCCCTTGGGCAACATGACACGGAACCAGACATTCTCTCTGCCTTGTCGTTGCGGAGGATTGGATGGAAAGACGATATCCAGCCACTTGTCAGAGGATTTTCCACCCTCCACAGCCCAAATCGCCTCTCCATCGGCACGAAATGGAGAGTCTCCCCAGCGATACTGCCACCCCTGCTTCACGTCCACCACGGCGGCGTGACCAAGGGTACAAATCAATAACAGCAGGAGAGCGCTGAGCAAAAGTGATGAAAGAGAGGTGATACGGTAGACAAATGGCATTCCCGTGCAAAGCCTCCACAGTTGCTGAAATCATCAGGGGTGAAGGGACAGCGAACTGATCGCAACTCTACACAAGGAGCGCGGGTGTTACCACCGGTTGACGCTGAGAACCGCTTGCGCGGGTTGGTCAACTTGGCCGGGATGCCCGTGGCTTCGCGCGTGGGAATCAGCGCGGGCATGGCGCGGACAAGAGACTTCGTTCGCCCGAGGTTCGGGGCTCGGCCGCATGTGCGCTCCGGCAACTCACGCGGGGAGCGCTCTCATGCAAGGAGTCCGTGCGAACTTGAGCCCAAACCATGGCTCCTAAGGGGTATTTCCTCACATCGAAATGTGAAGTCGCCATGCGGGATTGAGGTAATGCCGCCTCGGCGAATCTAGCCCCAAAAGGGCCCCATAGGGAAGAATATCAGCGGACACAAAAAGACGAGGCCGGACTATTGCTAGTCCGGCCTCGTTAATGTTTCCAGGTTGTTCCGGTCCTTATCGGACCGTCCTGGACTCTAATATGGTGCGAAGGGGGGACTCGAAATATAATTATATCTTATTTTAATTAAACAACAAATTCAATTCGATATTTTCACGTTATCCGGAAAGTTATCCGGTTTAGAAGCACCCTGCCCTACCGTCTCGACATTGTATCAGACTTGCGGAGTCGCCGATGGCTATCACACCAAAGTTGTGATACCTGCCAAACACGAGCGATATAAGCCCATTCGACGATTTTGTCAGGATTCGGGAAAAGAACGCAAAGCGCCTCCCCTACTGTCCTGATTGTCATTGCCAGGATGACTAGCTTTTGGTATTACTATCAGAATTATTTCATAATACATCAAAAATCTTCACACAACTCTAACTGAATCACCAAGACAATCAAGGAAGCACCATGGCAGGAAAACGACAACATTTCATACCGAGGTTCTTGCTTAGGGGATTTATTTCGAAAGAAACAAAAAAAGAATCTTTTACCTATATTACCAGGCGAAACACCCCCCCAATTGAAACAAACATCAAGAATGTTGCCGTTGAAAGTAAGTTCTACGAATACCAAGATGTAAGCGCTGACGACTACATCACTGACAATGAATATGGTTATGCTAAAGCTATAGAATATACACGCACAAATGAAACATTGACAAAACAATACGAAGCGAGCGTTGCGTCTTTTATTGAATCCCTAGTAGTACGAACAAGATATTTTAGAAGCATAATTACATCTTCGACAAATCATTTAATAGACAGGGCAAAGGAAGATTTATTAAACGACGAAAATCTTATTAGGCTCATATCGGGGATGCTTGCTGACGACACTAGACTTACAAAATGCATTGATGATATTTGCAAAGAACATCCTGAAATTGACAACAACAAAATCAAACAATTGTGCAGGGAAAAGCTGAAGAGTGAAAAACATAACCTTGCGAATTTTGTATTCACAGGGGCCAAAGTCGTAGGGCCTCAGCTATTTTCGGCACTGAAAGACAAGACTCTTCCAGAAATAAAAACCGCACAAATTGACGTATTATCAAAATCAAGAAGCGAAACAGAGCGTTTTCGTCAATATAAAACTCTAAATTGGCAAGTCAAAACATACGCTGACAGCAACTTAATTTTGGGAGACATCGGACCAATTGCTATTGTAAAAAATGGAGACATTGTACCACCTATTTTCGCAAAAGATATTTTATTGATAATTTTACCAATTAGTTCATCTAAAATTATTATCGGGAGCTCTGAGACTCAATTTATACATCTTGATTCGTCCGAAATAAATATGATGTCCGCCAGTTTGGCCGTCGATTTTATTATTTCATCACACAACAGCCAAATCCTGTCTAAGTATTCAAAAATTATCGGACTAAAAAGCGAAAGACACTATGCGGATATGATCGATAACATTTTTCAACAAAACCCCTTAATACGTTAGGCTGATCATAAAATACTATCAATACAACTTAACGAAAAGCGGCCCACCTCCGAAGAAGCAGGCCGCCCATGATCCTGTTGCTGTGAATGTCCAGGATTCTGAATTATCCCCTACACGCCAGCCTCCACCGTTTCGGCTTTCGCCTCAGCCTCGACCAGGGCGGCATATTCTCGCAACTGGACGTACAGAGGCGGGCTGCTGAAGTCCTCAACGCCAGTTATGAAGCTCTCGGCAACGTCGGCCAGCAGCAACCCCACTGTTTTGGTGCGGGGGTCAATCTCGTCATCGGTCTTGGGCTTGAGCATATCCACCAACAGACGCAGCTTGTGCCAGTGATCATCAAGGAGGTAAGATAGCTCACTGTCTTTCTTCGTGATCTCCTCGTAAAGTCGTCGGGCTTTGTTGGACGGGGGCTCCGCGCAATCAGATTTCTCTTGCCCGTCCTTTTCGTCTCCACTGGCAACACCGCTGGATAGCTCTGAGGCACTGAAGAGGAGATTGACCGCTGCCTCCGTTATCGCTGTTTGCAGGGCTTCAGCTTCCTGGGGGGCGTGTCCATCTAACTCATTTTTAATGGAATCCAGTCCGCCTTTTACTTTGGCGAGTTGTTCCAGCAAGACGGCGATAGCCTCGGGCGCAACAGGGCTATGCATGTTCCACCTCCCCTGCCTCGGTCTTCACCTTGGCCACGATCTTCTTGAGCGCATCCGCCACGTCCCCGGCAAGGTCGGGATGCTGGTAGATGACGCGCATACCTTCGCTCCATACCCGGGAGGCGGCGTCCTGTTTCTCGTGCAAGGCACTTTCCTCTGCCGTGGGCTTGGGACTCCTGGCCGTCCCCTCCTCGTCCATGTACGTGCCCAGGTCGCGGGCCTGCTTCTCCAGGGCGCGAAGAAAAAGGATTAGTGCGCCAACGCTCCATTCCCGGTCGTTGTGGTTCATGTCGTCCACCGCTTGGGCCAGGAAGCCAAGGGCGTCCGCGATCTCGTGGCCTTCGTCCATGGCGTGGTTCACGAGCTCCTTGTAGCCCTCGAAGGCTTGGGCCAGCGTCGTGCTATCCATGGGCCACCTCC
Source organism: Solidesulfovibrio fructosivorans JJ] (assembly GCF_000179555.1). Classification (NCBI taxonomy): domain Bacteria; kingdom Pseudomonadati; phylum Thermodesulfobacteriota; class Desulfovibrionia; order Desulfovibrionales; family Desulfovibrionaceae; genus Solidesulfovibrio; species Solidesulfovibrio fructosivorans. The sequence goes on along the minus strand of NZ_AECZ01000007.1, from coordinate 70,987 downwards.
CGCACTGCCGGCACGATCCGCCCATCCTCGACCGTCCCCCACAGACAGAACGGGTCCGCGCCCACATCGGAAGCCCATGGGATGCCCTTTTCCGCATGACAGACCGGCACATACTGGCACGGGTCCGTGGGAAGCGGTTCAATGGGCTTGCGGCGCTTTTCCTTCTCCAGAATGGCCTTGCAGGTGACGGCGGTCTCCTCGATCTCTGCCAAGTGAGCTTTGGCCCCGGGCAGCAGTGGCATTTCCTTGCCGGGATAGAGCACGTTCCAGGCATGGCGGTCGGCGCGATGTTCGGCCAGCCGGTAGACACGACGCTTGATGTCCGTGGGCGTGACATCCATGTCCATGCGGAAATAGGTCATGGCGTCCATGTGGATCACGTGCGCGATCTCGTGCCACGTCAGGAAGCGATAGAAGTCTTCGGCAGGGATGGCGCTCCAATCCAGCACACGGGCGGGATTCTTGCCGAGGGTGTCCAGGTCCACCTTATTGGCGATGGTGATGCAGTTTCGCTCGGTTCGCCAGGGCTCCCCCAATCGGATGACAAGGCCCATTGCCCACGCGGATGCGAACCCGTAGCAGCCTTCCATTTTCTCGGCCCGCTCGACGACGATGGGCTTGCCGGCGAAGGTCCGGGCCGGGGCGTCCAGTTCACGGAACAGGGCCGGGGTTAGGTAGGTGAAGCGGCTCATGAGCGCACCTCCTTACCCGTCCTTTCGACGACTGCCGGCGGCATCGTAGGCTTGGTCAGCTTTTGGGACAGTTCAGCCAGTCCCGCCCCCTCTTGCATCAAAAGCCCCGCGCCGAGCTTGGCGACCTGGGCCAGATTACTTGCCGTGGGCGGGAACCCTTCCACCAGTGCGGTCAGCAGTCCATGCCATTGGGCCATGCCGGCGACGATGCCGTTGACTTTGGCGAGAAGTTCGGCCCGGGGCGTGGGGACAGTGGCGACGGACTCACAGTTGTTGTGCTTATCCATGGCACACCTCCACCGTACCCGGCAGGATGGGGCAAATGGGCGCGCAGGGCTCCACGGGCAGCGAAGCCGGGCCATCACCAAAGAACGGGCGGGAATGGCCGCACAGGGCCTTCAGGAGCGTCCAGGCGTGGACGGCGGCGAGGGCGTGGGGTTGGGATTGAACGCGGACGTGGGGGAAAGACGGCTTACGCATGGCGGACCTCCATCTGGTCGAGCGTGCTGGCGGCTTCGGTAGCCGGGGAGACAGGACGGGGAATCAGCGTCAGAAGCGAGGCTTTGGCGACGGGGTGACCGCAACTATGGGTCCGGTCGCTCTCGTCGGTTCTGACGCTCGATATGCCGTCGCAACCTTGCCCTAGACCGCGTTCGAGAGCCTGAAGGCGGCGTTTCTCCCTGGCGACTTCCGAGTAGAACGGGTTGCGTCCTTGGCGGTATGGCCAAAGTGGGCAAGCCGGGTGGTCCAGATAGTCCATGCCCGCGACACAGGTGGCCGCGTCCTCCAATGGAAGGCAGCTTTCCGCACAGTACGATTTGATGATCCGCAACAGCCGGCGATCCGCCCCGGTAGCGATGGAGCCGCAGCGGTACGCGTGGAGCTTGCACGTGGTCGACGCGCAGGCCCCGACCAGCAGGGAGTTCCCGCCCATGCAGGAACGGCAGAAGGTTTGGATGGCCAGAAGCGGGGTTTGGCGCTTGCCCTGGAAGCCGGGCAAAGGGGTGGGGTTGCCTCGGGAACGTACCCGAGATAAGGCATTTGCAGCCATGGTCGTACCTCCGTAGAAGGTCGGTTGTGGTTAGGCCTCGGTCGGGTGTTCCACCACCCTGCCGGGGCTGCTTATTTGAATTCTTTTTCTCGCTCCAACTTCTCCTTGACGGCTTCGATAATCCAATCTCTGAGGGGACGCCCCTCCTTCACAGCCGCGATTTTTGCCGCGTGGTGAAGGTCTTCGGGAAAGTTCTTGATGTTTACCGCGCTCATTCATTCCTCCTTAGTGAAGAAGCTACCTATGGTGAGCACCCCTGTCAACCCTCTTTCGTTGGCGACCTGCACGGCCTGAAAAAAATATTTGGCCCCACCCCGTCGGGCACAGGTGTAATCATCCGTTCTTTTACAAGAATCTCATCCCTGAGACATCGGCCAAATCGGCCCAAACCCTTCCCGAATATTTTGGGGCGTGGTATCGGCCGATCAACCCCAAGGTCACTGCCGCCCCAGAGGGGATGGAGAAAAATTATGCAAAGCAACGCTAAACGTAAGATTGATCCTGATAAAACACAGGCAAGTTATTCGTTTGACCTAAGGGATGGATATGAATGGTGTGGTGAATTAGTCCACTTGTTACATCATAGTAAGAAAAATGGAAAGGCTGTTGAGGAGTTGATGTCGTACCCGTCATTAAACATTTCTTCAAAACTGACGGAAACAGACAGCAAAAAAATAAAAATTGGTATCAAGGTTGATATAACAATACATGCGGACGATAATTATGAACCCAATAAGTCAATTGGGTTTATTGATAAAAACAAGGTATCGATAGAAATGCATATTTGGCTTAACTGGAATTTGCTACATCACGTCCATATGGTCCTACTGTCAGGAAAAGCTGAAATGATAAGCATCTTTGGAACTGAACTATTCAACAGATCCGGTAAAATCCATGGGATGCACATTCTGCAAAAATACGAAAAGGACGATGAGCGGTAGGAAATGGAGATATCGGGGCAAATCACCTTCTCGACCAGCCAGTAGCAACCTGAAGCCTTACAGCGCCTTCACCATCGGGAGTTCCCCCCATGCCGACTGTCCACCCTCGCCACCATCGCCGGGGCGCTCGGGGTCGGGACGAAGGACTTGTACGAAGAGGAGTGACGCGGCAAGGGATATGCTCCCTACGCGACCACCTTTTTAGGGACATATCGGCTTGCCGAGGGGAATTTCTCAAAGGCTTCGGGATCAGCCATGAACGCGTCAAGCACAGAGCGGGCGTAACGATTGCGCTTCGGTCCAAACTTGGGGACCACATACCCCCGGAGAAGTTCGGCAAAGTGCTCGGGGCTTTTGTAGCCGCAATATTCCGCCGCCTTGGCAAGGGTGAAGAACGGGCCTTGAACGTCCATCGCGCCTCCTCTCTTTTCTACCAAGCCACTTCTGCCGCGATGCAGGGACCCGGCATAACAAAAAAGACCGAGTCACGCCGTCCCATCCCTACTGTAAAGGCGCTCGCCTGCTAAGCGGGCAACGGGTAGACGGGGGTAGAGCACCTGCCTTCTAAGCAGCCGGCCTGCCTTGGCACAGGCCTTTCATGCCCTACCTTGGCCTCCGGCGTGACAGGCCGGCGTTATAAAAGCTAGCTTATAGGAAGACGAGGAGGAGCCGATGAGTTTAAAAGCTCTTGAGATAGCCTTGGAGGCCGGCCAGGACCTGATGAGGCGGTTGGACACACTAAAGGCTGCCCTTGAAGCGGGACAAGATGATGTCGCGTTGGAGTTGGCCAGGGAGATAACAGGTGCACAGAGACGAATACAGAGGAAGGATAAGCCAGCCAGCCAAGCGGCTGAAGAAAAAATGAAGGCTACTACGGATCAAGTTTTGCTCAATGATGACGACCGGCTATTACGAGTGAATGAGGCCTGCATCATACTCGGAAATATGTCAATCTCGACATTCTACCGGTATATTAAGAATGGGGCCATCCCAAAACAGCGCTACATAGGGTGTACCCCGGTCTGGCGCTTGGGCGACTTGCGCAGTCTATGCAGTCAACTCCCTTGCAAGCCAAGGAATGCTAAAGCCCGTTAATTTTGAACGCACTCGGGATTAGGCGGGTCCATTTGTTCAATGTAGACTACCGCGCCATATATTTTCTTGCACTGATTGTAGGTCATCCCATGCTGGTAGCACTTGCTGCAAAAGGAATTATCACTCGGGATTGCTGACACTAAAATTTCGGCAAAGTACTTTCCTGCGTCAGGAAGAAAATCTTCCGCTTGTTTGTAGCGCAGGTTGTACAAGTCATTTTCGAGCATTTTGTTGTTTATATTGTATTCTTCTAAAACAAAGTGCAATATATCTTTATAGTGCGTTGTATAGCAAGAAACCATCTCTATAATATGTTGTCTACCCCTTTCTCGCGTTTTGTCTTGATCTTGGAGTAGCGCGGGCAAAAGGAATAAAGCACAGTAAATTCCGGGTATTATTAAAGACCAGCCAATATTTTTTATATTCCCGATCATCTGGCACATCCTGGAAAAGGATATTTGCCTTTCTATTCTCCTGCCAGTTTGTCCGCGTCAACCCCTGTGAATAGAAAACGTCAATATGTGCTTGCGTTATTAAAGCCCCCTCCAGGGAGGAATCCACCTACCCTTTTGCCGTGATCCGATACCGCCCTTCCACGATCTTGAGCTTCCCACTCGCCATCAACTGGTAGACGGACCTCGGCCGCGTCCCTGGTCCCACGTCAAGCTGAAGCCGCAGCACGGGCAGATACCAACGCTCGATCACCCGGCGGATGCGCTGCCGGTCCTCCTGGCGAACATACTGCCCAAAGCGGAGGCGGACTTGCCCGGCAGGATCGAGTATCGCCTCGGTGCTCTTGCTGGCCAGCCACGCCAACGGGTCGAACGGTCTGGGCATGTCCACAGGATGCCACGGGCGAGGAGGGTCGCCAAGGGAGGGCAAAAAAAAGCCCCGGGGGGAGGCCCGAGGCTTCAAGGGAGGGGGAACCACATTTAGAACTTCGCCAGCAATGATGTCGCCAGAAGGGGTGGGGAAGTTACAAGTGGTCGTTCTACCCAACAACAAACGTGTTGCCGATGCGCGTAATGGTCTGCGTTCCGCCTGTTGTCGAATTTATGGTCAACGAAGCGCCATCAAAAAGATGGTATGTTTGACCATTCCATACAAATACTCCTTCTTCTGAAACTTCAACACCGTCGGCATATTTTACTGTTGGGCCATCATAGTTGAACAACGCCGTTATATCTGTTTCAGCGGGGATGAGCGTCTCGCAATCGAATGTATCCCCAAATACCTTTTCGACGGCCGCTGTTTCGATGGCTATGGCCTTATAAACTTGGAATCGAAGATACTCGTCAGCCTCTGTCAGCTTATAAAACGTGCCGTACCCGAGGAACGATACCTTGATATTGAAATCATCGTCACTCCCGGTATCGCTGTAAATCATGCGGCATTCGGGAAGTGTGGAGCCGACAACATAGGCCCCTTGTGCGACTCCGCATTTTGGCGTCCTGGTCAACGTGAACTTGGTCCCGAGAGATGCGCCGGACACAATGTCGCCGCCCAATGCTCCCATACGGATGTCTAAAGCAATGGGGAAATTATGAAAGGAGCAGGGTATAGACTGTGGATATATTAGTTCCATTGTATTATACCCGTGTTATAGATATGGATTGAATCGCCATCCCAGTTTCTTGGCTATCAGAATCATACTTAAACCATATAGTGTCTAATGGGCATACGCCATTATAGTAATCAGTTGATGACTGTTCTAATATAACTGAACCATCAATTAAATACTGCGATTTTCTTCCGATATTTATTAATATGTCATAAATGTGCCATTCTCCGTCAAACATTGCAGATACTGTATCTTCATTAGCATCACCGTACATTATTGAGAAAATGTCTGCCGTTAAATAACCGCCTGGGCCAAAAGAATATGCCGAAAAACTTCCAGTCAATCCAGTTGAGTTGAAACTTGAAAGTAAGTATGTTGACCCTGGATAGTCTTCCAATAAAGGTGGGCTCTTTATGATTGAGCGGAATCTTAGATCGCTTCCGGACAAATCGACAAGGGGAGAGGGCTTGCAATAAAATTCTAATGTTTTCGAGCTGCCGGCTCCGCTCCAAGACAAAGTAATAGCCTTTCCTCCATTTGGACCGTCAACAATAATATACCCAGGCGCATCATTTCCTGAGTGCATAATCGTTTCTGGCCTTTTACCTCCTAAGTATTTACCAAACGATAATACGATACCCTCACTTGACACAAAATAGCTAAGAGGAACGGATTCAGTACAACCTACAAACATTTCGTTAAATTCATGCTGACATAAAACGTCTCGGTAAAACTCCCGAGTGTCCATCCCCGGCGCTTTAGAAGCGATCTGTCCACCCTCATTGTAATATTGCGTCAAAAGTTCCATTTAATCCCCCTGCAAGGTAATTGGTATAAGGCCGTTTCCCTGTAGCTGTGCGGCCTCTAAATCATCAGCTACAAATGCACCGTGAAAAGCTTCAAAAAGTAGAAGCCGAGCCTCTCCCTTTGAAAGTTCGCGCTTGTAGAATCGTAACATGGCGATGTCCATGTATGCCGAGAAAATCCATTCCGATGTCCACTTGGCTGGTTCGCTGTCTTCGGAAGGTGCAATGTGCCAGTCGTCAGCGCCGACCATAATTTTTACAGAATTGCCCCAACCGTCAGTGTTTACAAAATTCGATTGCGCTGACGTTCCCTCAGTTATGTTGATTGTCTTCGACCCAAGTTTTGTAACAAACAGCCTTGTCTCCCCGCTCTCTCCATAGGTCACGCAGACATGATGCCATTCTCCGATATTCAATGGTTCTGAGACAATGGGCTGTGTGGAATACTCGGTCTGAAAATCCGAAATCTTCCCGGCAATGATGCGGTCCCCGTTATACCATGCCATGCCGAGCAAATTCATACCCACCATGTAGCCCTGTGGGTGATTGACCGGGAACGGCTGCGAACCAAACGTCAAAGACGGCTGCGCTTCCGTCATGTAGAGTTTGTACTGGTAGTCCTTGAGCGTAAGGATGGTATCCTTTATTGAACTATCTTCATTGTACTCGTAGATGTATGAGACTACCGTCGAATAGCGTTTCGATCCATCGGAAAGCGAGGCAACCGCGCGCGTGCCGGCCGCCTTCCCATGTTCGCCATCGACCTTGAACGTGCAGAAGGAAGCATAGGGCGCGGCGTTGGCCACTTCCGCGTTCTCCTCCCATCCCGTCTGGAACTCTCCGGATAGCGTTTCCTGTTCGCCAGTTTCCACCTTGTCCCAATACGGAGACGCGGTGTCGTAATCCGATTCCATGAGCGGTTCGTCCGTGCAGACAGTCGCTATCTCGCGGTAACCAATCTGCTTTTCCTCTTTGGTGACAAAATTCGTGTTGTAGTCTGGCCACGGGTAGGTGAACTTGACCCAATGCGTAGAGAAGCGCGAAGGTATTTTGTAGCCCACCAACGGGGCCATGCTTCCAGGGCAAGTAGCCGTCCACACCTCGCCATCATCGGAAAAGAGAAAACGCGGCTTCACCGGGTTATAGACCTGATAACCGCAGTCTAATTCCTTTGTCTTACTCGTGGACGTGTAGTCGATGGCAATTTCTTTGCGCAGCCTGACGACGCAAGAGATGGAAAATGGGCCACTGGTCGGAATGTGTGGAGGGGCCATTTCCAGGCGCGACCCACTGTAACCCAAGTCTGGATTGGCACCAGGGAGATAGCAGGCCTTGGCGTAGCGCGAGATGGAGCCGTCAGGCGAGGCAGACGGATAAGGGAGGCCAACCTCTTTGAGTGTCAAAAACGACATCCCTCGGCCGGTATTCATCGTGTCTGCCCCTTCTGCAAAATATGAGGGCGGGAGGTATATTTCATTGCGCAAATCATCATTGCCGAAGAAGTATCGTCCGATGCAACCCGGCACATAGTAGAACTGCCCCGGCTGCAACACCGGGATATTCACAGGCTCCTGCCCGGGTTGAAGCGGCTTCTTCTCAGGACAGAACACGGTCACGTAGATAAAATTGTACGCCTTGTTGACCTGGATAATGGAGCCGTCGTCCAGCCGCAGGGAATCCGAGGCGATTTGATTGGTCGCGTTGGCCGCCTTCAGGCGGTTGACCACCTGCATGGCCAAACCCCGCAGGCCGTCCGCGCGCTGCCGGTCCCCCTGGAGACTCCAGAAGACCTGATCGGCAAAGGGGATGATCCCTGTGCGCTTGTATTCGGCCCATTCTTGGACATTCATAGTGATTCCCAGCAGAGAGGAGCCACGCCAGAGCGCCGCCCCTCCGGTTTATGTCTACGCCTCGGCTGACGGGGTTCCCGGGGCGGGATAGCTGAAGGTGTCAGTGTAGGGGCCGTGCTCGTCTTCGCCACGGGCAGTGAGCGCCTTCACGTTGCCCCCTTTGCCTTCTTGCCTGGGTATGTCGGTTGAGGTCCTGGGGGATGCTTGAGGCTGGGGGGCCATCTCAACGGTGGTGTGTTCGGTCATGAGCAGATCCTTTGCCGGGGTGCCGGCGGTTGATGGTTATGCAAATTCCGCCGGCAGTGGCTGGCGCTCAGGGATATTCGTATGAAAGAAGGCTATCCTTCCCTGGGCCGCTTCGGGATGGTCACGCAAATAGCTCTGCTTCACCGCTTCACGGTCCTGCCCGGCACGGACAACAACGACATGCGTTTTCCCGCCCGGGCCGGCATGTTCCAGTCTGGCAATACGCTTTTGAAGATCACGCATGTCTTTCATCCCGAAAAGTTTCCAAGAGGATGAACGGACAATGGCCGTCGTATGCCCGCATGTGAGGATGTTCCTCGTAATAACGCTCCATGGCTTGTTTCTTCGTTTCGCCATTGTAATGTTTTATAACCATACAAGTTTCTTTCAGTCCGTCTTCCTCAAGCCGCTTCAATCTGGATTCAATGTTTCGCATGGTGTCACCTATGGGAACAGGAACGGAAGACCGCTCTTATCATTCCGCGCTTCTGGATGTTTGGCATAAAACTCTTCAATGCACTCCTCGTCTGTCTGCCCTTGTTTGGGTTCAAGGCACAGGCAATATGTGCGGGGCGCGTCGTCTTCCAGGCGCTGGACGCGTGAGGTAAGAGTTCTTGAGTTCATAACCCGCTCCTTTCTTCAAGTTTTGCGATGCGGTCTGATAGTTCGGCCGTCTCAATCGCTTTGCGGTGCGCTTCCACCAATCCGGCTAGGGCGGCGGCTTCGCTCGGGGTGATCTTTCCTTCGGCGGCGGCCTGCATGATGGCACCGGTGATCTTGGGCAAATCCGCCGGGGTCTCCATGCTCGGCAGGGAAATGGACACGGGGGCATCGCGCTTGACGGGACAAAGCCGGTCGAGGATGGCGCGCAGCACCGGACCATCACCGGCCAGGGCCAAATCAAGGGCCTTCTCCACGACCTCCTTGCCCTTGCCGTCGATCAAGGCTTGTGCGGCCATGGTGGCACGGGAGCGGCACCCCTTGGGCTTACCTGCCGGGTTTCCCGACTGGCCTGGCTCGAAGCGTTTCCCTGCTCCTCGCTGCTTTGGCTGCTTTTTCAGGGGACTTTCAGCCATATTATCCCTCATGCCGCTTCGCCCTTTGCCGGGGCTTGGGATTTGGTCAGGGCCTTCATGCGCTCCTCGATCTCGCGGGCGTACTTCGCCAGGAGCCAGAAGGTTGTATATTCCGCGCCGGCCCGGTCCCCGCAGAAGAGGAACGGGACAGCGTAGCGCACCTGGAAGGCGAAGACCGACTGAAGCACGGCGTGTGGCCGCATTTCCGATCGATACTGGCCGTCCGCCACGTCACGCATGGATGCCTCGACCACCACGGCCTTGAGCTCGTATGAGGACAGGCGGCGAAGCTCTTTCACGAACCGTTCCCGGTTTGCCCCCATGAGGCAGGAAATGAGGTCGCCAAGCTCCTTGCGCTCAATGCCCACACGGTCCTCGAAGCCCGGCAGCGAGTAATCAGCGGTCGGCAGGGCGGCGCGTTCCACCTCGGCCTCATACTTGGCGAAGGAGAAAACGCGTTGCTCCCTGGTGTCAGCGATGATCCGCATATGCCCTCCTGCGCTTCGGCCGGTAGCCGCTCTTTTTGGCGTTCAAGGCGCGCTCCATGCGCTCGAGCTCCCGGATAGCCTCGGCCTCAAGTTCGGCGTCGGACTTCGCCTTGGCGTTCTTGGAAGTATTCACGTTCATTGCAGCACCTCGCATGGCATCATAGCCGGGATTGCTTCAGGACCACCGGGGCCGTCTTCTTCTTCTCCGCAGTCGCAGGACAAATATTGCCGCCTACACCTGGGACACTCTTCGATGTCGCAGCCAGGGTGATGCAGGCCGCCATGGGAAACGCCGCACTCCGGGCAAAAGTCGAACTCCTCCCAGCGGTTCCCGCTCTCCTGGCCGAAGCGCACGCGCTCGTAGACGCGCCCGGCAACCTGAATCAGGGGACCGCCGCAGGACTCGGCATCGCGCATATCCTGGCCGCAGGCGGGGCAAATGCGTTGGCCCGGGTCGGAGGATGGGGAGGCGGGCGCAGCGACCGGGGGCGGCATAGCGCCGTCCGTGGGCCGGGTTTCGTAGATGGCCAGGAGGTGGCGGTACACAACGTCATAGGCTTCGCTGGTCCGAAGGCGCGGGTCGGCGTGCTTGGACATGATGCCGACCAAGAACTTGAAGGCCGGCTTCACGGCGCTGTACCAGAGGTCATAGGTTGGACTGCCGGCGAGTTCCCGGGCAAGGGCCTCGGCTTCCAGGATGCGCGGCTCCAAGGCCAAGATTTCGTTGTAGGTCAAAGTTTCCATGCTATATCCCTCGAAATTTAGTTTGTTGCTTGCAGTTCGCACGGTGTCGCGCACCGGGTCGCGCAGTCCGAGACGTAGCGAAAGTTCCATGGCGGCGTTGTAGCCGGGCACACATACAGATGCGGGAACGTCTCCCGAAGTTTGGCAAGCTCGGCTTCGGATGTGGTGCAGGGCGCACCATGGGCCAGATCGGCAGCACGGCGCAGGATAGGCCCGACAACATGGGATGATTCAGGGACCGGCTCTGGCTCCACGTTCCGCTCGGGATCGGGCAGCCCGGCTTCGATCCATGCCCGGATCATGCCCGGCTGGGCGGCTAGGTCGCCCACGTCTTTCCCTGCTGGGACCGGCCACCTTTTCGCCTTCGGGTAGGTTGAACGCCACCAGGGCCATGCCGTCGCCCCGGCCTCGTCGAAGTCCAGAGCTACCAGGACCACGGGGGCGGCCATAAAAAGCGCGTTGGCCGCAGCATCGGGTTTTCCCTTTGCCGTGCCGAGGGCGACACAGGAAACGGCGTCACGGGCCTCCTGAGCGGCCAGGATGGCATCAAGCTCGGACTCTACGACAACACAGGGTTTGCCCTCGCCCGGGGCCAGGACCATGGGCAACTTCCCGCCGCCACTGGCGGCCGCGTACTTCGGAAGCTGGTCCTCGGGCGTCCATTTGGAGCGACGGATTTTGATGGCCACCACTTGCCCTTCACGCAGGGTCGGGATGACCAGACCAGACGGAAGCCAGACACGTCTGGGCTTCCCCGTTCTGGGGTTGATCTCTTCGGGCAGGCCCCAGGCGGCACGGTCCTCGTAGAGGTCCGAAGGATTCCAGCCGATCCGCAGGGCGGCGCACGTCCGGGCGGTCAGGCCCCGACCCCGGGCGTACTCCATGCCTGGACCACCAGCGGCCAAAGCGGCGGCGCAGCGGTCAATGAACTGGCCAGCGCGGGCAATCCAGGCTTCCCCAGGCAGTACGGCGGGCTTGGGCTCCCAAGGGGCAGGCTTGAGGGTGTGCGTGGTTCCAGCCGCTTTGGGCGTTGTCCCCAGGCGCTTGCAGGCGTCTGGGTAGCTCAGGCCCTCCATGTCCCGAAGGAATTGGATGCCGTCGCCCTGGCGGCCACAGCCGCGACACATCCAGCGGCCGGTTGCGCCTTCGGCTGGCCAAAGCCGGAAACGATCAGTGCCGGAGCACCAAGGACAGGGGCCGGCGTACTCGCCGCCGCTTGTCGCGGAGACGTATTTCATGGCCCCGGCAAGAACAGGATGTTCGAGGATTGTCATTGCGGCAGCCCTCCCGAAAGAAGAGGAGAAGCAGCGCCCAAAGCGCCTGCTCTCTCCTTCTTTAGAAGGGGCGCTTCTGGCGCTTCTGGCACATCCCTGTTTATGCGGGTTTTCGAGGGTTGGAATTCGTCTGGGCGCTTCTTTTCCTGGGCGCTTCTCAATATGCCTGAATCGTTAGGGATTAGAACCGCCCGAGCATTTTGGGCGCTTCTGGGCGCTTCTGGCGCTTCAAAGCTGGGCGCTTCTCTGGGCGCTTCTGGCACATCTGGGGAGAGGGACAGGTATTCGGTCTTTCGGCCAGATTTGTTTGCCCGCGTGACGGTAAAGAGGCTCCCATCAAGGACCGCCACCCGGGCCGCGTCTTCAACTCGTTGCCGGCTGGTACCGGGGATGTCCTTCCATTCCGAGGAAAACCGCCCAAGGTCTCGAATGGTCAGGGCTTCCTTGCCTTGCTCGGCGTGCTCCCGAACCTTGGTGACGATCCATTCGAGGATTGCGGCTTCAGCTTCTTTTTGTTCCACCCGCTCGGGCGCTTCGACGGCGACCAGCACGCCGCCGGGAAGACGCTTCAGGAAAACAACAGGCCGGGGCGGGCCATAACTGCACTTCGGGAAGGCCAGGGCTAGATATTCCCCCTCTTCAATTGGACCAGTCAGATCTAGTTCCCGCCGGGCTTCTTCTGCGGTCAGGGTCACGAGGTTCATTTGTGCCCGGACAGCCCCGGTGAATCCTGAGGCTCCACGCGCCGCCCCTTGTCCCAGAGCAACGCGGAAACCATCCTTCTTGACCATGGCAGTCTTGTTGACATGGTGCAGACAGAGGATGGACGCGCCAGTTTCAGCGGCCAGCCTTTCGAGAATTTCAATATAGACGGTGCTGGCACTATTGTCGTTTTCGTCGAGCCCATAGAACCGACTCTGCGGGTCGATGACAACAAGCTGAAGATTCTTCCCCCGGCAGAGTGAAACCAGATCGTCAAAGACGTTCGTTGTTGCCGGCGCGCCAGGGCCATCTTTGTCGAGCAGCCGCAGTCTTTGCCCAGCCAGAGGAACCACGATCAGATTTTCAAGGAAATCTGCTTCATCGGAATCGGCGTTGGAGTCCCGTCCATATCCATCAGGAAGGAGGTGATCACGCAGACGACGCAGGCGGCGGGGAATGATCCGGGCGTCTTCCTCACCAGCCAGGACCAGCACACGGCCCCGAACGCCGGCTTCAAGGATCCCTTCGCAGCCCCTACCGCAGGCCACGGCAGAAGCCAGAAGGAGGGCAAAAAAGCTCTTCCCTGTCCCTGGAGGGCCAACCAGGAGGCCGACGTTCTGTGTCAGCATGAAATCGGTGAAGGTCCAGGCTAAGGGCGGAAGATCGTCGGCCAGCAACTGGCGGGCCTCAAAGTCGGCGAGGTTCAGCCGGGCGAAGACGGACGTCTCACCCTTGCCGTGCCCGCCGGCCCCATGAATGGCCTCTTCCTGGGAAACCCGGGCGTGGACCGCAGTAAGGATACTTTCCCGGTCGAGGGCAATCCCGGATTGAGGGTCAGGCACGTTCATGGCCCTCCCGTTCCTCCTGACCACGCAGGGCCTCGGCCGCAACCTCACACCGGTCCACGGCCCGATGCGCCCACCCCCAGCGGGGCCACCCGGTAACGGCGACCAGGGAAATGATGCCGTCACGCACCCACAAGCCCAGGGCCAACTTAAGGGCGGTCATAATGCCACCCCCTGGATTTGCTTCATGCGTTCCAGCAAAATTTCGTTGTCAGCGACAAGCCGGGCAATACGCCGGTGATCCCGGGCGTAGCGGCGAAAGACCGACCAAAGCCGGGACGATTCTAAGTTGACGGAAGGGACGATGGCTGGCAGGGAATGGGTGTCACCACTTTCCATGCTTTTCTTGCAGGACCCGCCCTGGCCGGCGGGTCTTTGCTTTTCAACGAGGGGATTACCGGGCATGGCCCACCCCCTCGCCAGCGGCCACCCTGGCCACCAGTTCATCAACTACGGATTCCGGCCACGCTACGGCCCGCCCACCAGGCAGACGGACAGGCGCAGGCAGCTTCCCATCTTTGATCAGGTCGTAGATTCGGGATTTACCGTAGCCAATTCGGGCTTTAAACTCAGGGAAACGAACGAAGCGCTCAGGCTTTGAGACAGGGGGACCGGGTTGCATCTGGACATTCTCCCGTTTCGGGGACGCCCTCTGTGGGGCGAATGTCCAGCTAAGACCAAAAAAGGCCGGGAATGGAAAAGAACCTCAAAAAAAGTTTGAGTTCCGGGAACCTGAACTTATTTTGAAGTTCCCTTTTTGGGCTTGCTGAAAGGTAAGACCTTTCTCGCTTCAATGCACTCATCCGTCCGGCGGCGAAAGAAACGAAGGTCTGCGGCTTCTGTGTCTTCAAGCCCTAACTGGGGCAGGAAGTCGGTTTTGTGCAAATCGGCGATCGCCTGTTTAATCGCACCTCGCTCACCACCAAGCGCTTCACTGCGATCCCAAAGCCACAAACCAACCGCTCGGACTCGGTCGCTTGCTGGGGTATATCCTCCGCTAGTTGAGGATTTCTTGTCGGCAATGATCTTTTGAATAGCAAGACTACGATGTCGATTTATGAATCCACTGTCTGTTGATATTTCACCGGCAGCAACGGCACGCATCGACAGGACAAAATTTTTAACATCTTCAACGATTAAATCTAAATTTGCTGCTATATCAATTGTAATGTCAACAAACAATTCTCCATATCCATATGGTTGTCTAATCGCTGGACTAGTAAGCCCCACTTCGATTGAGCCAGTAGATAATACAGCATTTGCATCTATAATAGCATCACCTTTTGCAATCTTTTCTATGAGCGTGGTCGAATCAGTAGATTCTCTGCCATATCCGTATTTATTAACCAATGTAGAAATACTGTCATTCATGAACAGGCAAACTTCAAGGCTAGTTATCCCGTGCCCTTGTGTTAGTTCTTTTCTTCTATTGTTTGCTTGTGTTCTAAATTCAACAACCTCTTTGTTTCTCGATGCATATTCATATTGCCAGAATTTATATTTTTGTGCGAATATACCTACATCTAATCCCTGCATCACAAGCTCCCTCGACTTCCCTGTATTGAACCAGGCCCAACCGCCAGGGACGCGGCTTTTCGCCAGGGTCATGAGGCCCCGGCCAGGCCCTGGAAATGTCAGCTATGCACGCAATTGCTCGTTTGGCTCTGTACCCGTCACCAGGGCAAGGGGTTAAATCTCCTGGCCGAAAGCGAAGTCGCCACACCAGGAATCGGATGGTGTGCGGGGCCATACGCCGTCAAAGCCCTGGCCGCCGGCCACTTGCCCGGCAACGATCCACGGGGACCGCTTGCGGCATGTGCCGTCAAACCACCATTTGCATGAGGCGCAGCGCGCCCGGCGCGTCCCTTGCCGCTTATGGTCGGATTCCGTGTAGGCCATGGCATCTCCCCTAGTCGCCTGCCGTGGCATGGATCGGCGTCACCTTCGCCCCGGCCTTGAGCTTGTCCAGGTGGTCGGCATAGGCTTGCATCATTTTTCGCCGCTCAGGCAAATATTCGGCGCGGTTGTACGCGGCCCGGATGGAATTACGCTCGGCATGGGCAAGCTGGCGCTCGATTAGGTCACTGTTCCAGCCCTGTTCGTTCAAGAGCGTGGACGCCATGGCCCGAAATCCATGTGCGCACATCTCGCCTTGTTCATACCCGAGGCGTCGCAAAGCCGCATTGAGGGTCATGTTCGACATGCAGCGGTCCTTGGTCCGGTTGCAGGGGAAAAGGAAGCGGTCATGGCCGGTCAGAGAACGAAGGTCCTCGATGATCTCCACAGCCTGCCTTGAGAGCGGTACAACATGATTTCGGCGCATTTTCATCTTCTCGGCAGGGATTGACCAGCGGGGACCGTCGGCGGCGTCCAGGTCGATTTCCGACCACTCGGCTTGG
Source organism: Solidesulfovibrio fructosivorans JJ] (assembly GCF_000179555.1). Taxonomy (NCBI): domain Bacteria; kingdom Pseudomonadati; phylum Thermodesulfobacteriota; class Desulfovibrionia; order Desulfovibrionales; family Desulfovibrionaceae; genus Solidesulfovibrio; species Solidesulfovibrio fructosivorans. The sequence goes on along the minus strand of NZ_AECZ01000007.1, from coordinate 55,217 downwards.
CGCAGTTCTCCAGGACGGACGAAGACGAGAGGAGCCAGTCGTAGAGCTGCCAGGGTCACAGGACTTCCCTGGTAGCCATCTATGGCCCGCAGCAGTTGTGCCACGCCTTTGGGATCAATGATGGCCGGCCGGTTCGTGACACGCCCCGGGGCCAATGCACCGCGGAGGTCCGCCCCGACGTTTCTTTCGGCAATGCCCGTGGAGATGGCGAAGGCAAAAACGGCCTCGCAGTACTGGCGCAGGCGCTTGGCCGTCTCATTATGCCCCTTCGCTTCGATCTCTCGAAGTGTGGGGAGGATCGCCGGGGCGCGAAGAGTCGTGATAGGGAAATGACCAAAGGCGGGAAAAAGGTGCTGTTCCATCCGGGCCAGGACCTTGGCGGCATGCCCCTCACTCCAGGCCTTGACCTGCTTGGCATGCCAATCTCGGGCCACGACCTCGAAAGTATTCGCATCTTCTGCTGCCCGGGCCTCGGCAGCAGACTTCTCGTCCTGCCGCGCCCTGCCCGGATCTATGCCGTTGGCGATGAGCTTTCGGGCTTCGTCGCGACGTTCGCGGGCGTCCTTGAGGGAGATATCCGGATAGATGCCCAGGGAAATGAGCCGCTCCTTACCGGATATCCAGTAGCGAAGCCGCCACCACTTTCCGCCTTTGGGGCTGATTTCCAGATGAAGCCCGCGCTCATCCTTGAGGCGGATAGTTTTAGGACCTGGCTTGGCGTTCCTTACGGCGACATCGGTCAAGGCCATGCGGATAACCTCCGGATGCAGGCGTGGCGAGCTTTTGCGGCCGGATATCCGGTCTTCCAGACCACCACGCTCTTGCCTATCCGGTTTGCTATCCGGTCAAATGGCGGATGTCAAAGGACGTAAAAAGACTAAGCCGGACTATCTCTAGCCCGGCTTAGTTAATGTTCCCAGGTTGTTGCGGTCTTTATCGGACCGTCCTGGACTCTAATATGGTGCCGAAGGGGGGACTCGAACCCCCACGGGCATGGCCCACCACCCCCTCAAGATGGCGTGTCTACCAGTTCCACCACTTCGGCAAATATCGACTCGACTACTTCGCGCCGGCGTCCGGCTTTTGCGGCGCCTGCTTGGCCGGGACGTCCTCGAAGGTCACGCCCTTTTTCGGCTGCGCGTCCTTGGTCGCCTCGGGAGCCACGCCCGCCGGGGGAGCGATGGGCGCGCCGCTGGCGTCGATCATGACCGACTTGGCGTTGCGTTCGTGCGACCCCGTATAGACGTTGTAGGCAAGCGAAGTAATGAGAAAGATCGCTCCAAAAAGCGCCGTCAGCTTGACCAGCAATCCACCGGCACCCGTGCTACCGAACACCGACTGGCTGCCGCCGCCGAAGATGACCCCCATCCCTTCCTTGCCCGACTGGAGCAGAACCAGGACGATCACCGCGACGCAGGCGAGTACATGTACCGTAATTATGAGCGTTGTCAACTGAATTTTCCCGTTATTTTCGCGGAGATGCCTCCGCGTTCATCAAGCCGTCACAATGGCCGAGAAGCTTTCAGCCTCAAGGCTCGCGCCACCTACCAGCACTCCGTCCACATTGTCAATCCCCAAAAGCGTCCCGGCGTTGCCCGGCTTCACGCTGCCGCCATAGAGAATGCGCACGAGGGCCCCGTTTTGCGGCCCAAAACGCCCGATCAGCCAGGCGCGAATCATGGCATGCGCTTCTTCGACTTCCTTGGGCCCGGCGGTAAGCCCCGTGCCGATGGCCCACACCGGCTCGTAGGCGATAGCCAGCTTCTCGGGTAACACATCGGTCGGGATCTCGGACAAACCGGCGGCCAGCTGGCGTGTGACGACAGCCTCGACCTGCCCGGCCTTGCGCTCTTCCACCTTCTCGCCCACGCACAAGATGACGGACAGCCCGGCGGCCAGGCCAAAGGCCGTCTTTTGGCCGACAAAGGCGTCGTCCTCGCCCAGGACGTGCCGACGCTCGGAATGGCCGGTCAACACGTAGCGACAGCCGGCGTCGAGAAGCATGGCCGGCGCGATCTCGCCGGTAAAGGCCCCCTCCTTGGCCGGATAGAAATCCTGCCCGCCAAGCGACAGTCCGGGCTTGCCGGCAAAAGCCTCGCCCACGGCCCAAAGGGCGGTGAACGGCGGGATCACCAGCACCTCGCGGTCCTCCGGCAGCTTGCCGTCCAGGCGCGCGGCCAGATCCGCAGCCGTGGCCGAAGCCTCGGCCCGCACCTTGTACATCTTCCAGTTGGCGGCCATGAGCTTTTTCATGACTGACACTCCATAAGCGCCGCAAAGGCCGGCAGTTCCTTGCCTTCGAGGAATTCCAGGGACGCCCCGCCGCCCGTGGAAATAAACGTCATCTTCTCGGCCAGCCCGGCCTGATGCACCACCACGTCGGTGTCGCCGCCGCCGACGATACTCACCGCCGGCGCGCCGGCAATGATGTGGGCCAGGGTAAACGACCCCTGGGCAAAGGCCTGGTTCTCGAACGCGCCCATGGGGCCGTTCCAGACGATGGTCTTGGCCGGTTCGATGGCCAGGGCGTAGAGCCCCGCCGTCACCGGTCCGATGTCGAGCACCACCGCGTCGTCCGGGATGGCGGCGAAAGGCACCTGCCCGGCCGGACGCATCTCGGCGATGGGCTTGCCCGCGTCGCGGGAGATGATGCAGTCGACCGGCAGGTAGAAGCCCACGTTGCGCTCCTTGGCCTCCTTGAGGATGTCGCGGGCCGCGTCGAAAAGATCGGGCTCCACCAGCGACTTGCCCACCTTGTAGCCCTGGGCGGCCAGGAAGGTGTTGGCCATGGCCCCGCCGATGACCATGGCATCGACCTTGGTCAGCAGGTTCTTGAGCACCCCGAGCTTGGAGGACACCTTGGCCCCGCCGGAAACGGCCACGAACGGCCGGGTCGGATTCTGCACCGCCTCGCCCAAGAACTGCCATTCCTTCATGAGCAGGAAGCCGGCGCAGCATTTTTTCGCCACAGCCGGGAAGCCGACCATGGAGGCATGGGGCCGGTGAGCCGTGCCAAAGGCGTCGTTGACGTAGACCTCGGCCATGGCCATGACTTCCTTGGCGAAGTCCATGTCGCCGGCCGTCTCGCCGGGATGAAAGCGCAGGTTTTCCAGCATGAGGATGTCGCCGGGGGCCAGGGCCTCGGCCATGGCCTTGGTGGCATCGCCCAGGCAGTCCGGGGCCATGCGCACCTCGCGGCCGAGCAGTTCGGACAGGCGCTTGGCGGCCGGGGCCAGCGACAGTTTGGGGTCAGGCGCGCCCTTGGGCTTGCCCAGGTGCGAGCACAAAATCAGCGAGCACTTCTGGGACAGGGCGTACTCCAACGTGGGCAGGCTTGCCCGGATACGCAGATCGTCCGTGATGACGCCGCCCTGCAGCGGCACGTTGTAATCCACGCGAATAAGAAGCTTCTTGCCGGCGACGTCGACTTGGTCAATGCGAAGAAGGGCCATGCGTGCTCCTTGGCGCTTAAGCGTTTCTTATGCGGAGGCGTTCCCGGCCCGCCCGGCGTCACGGACCATGACCAGGGCGTCCTCCCCGTTGTCGGGATAATACCGTTTGCGCGCGCCGGCCACGGTAAATCCGTGCCGGGCATAAAGCCGTTTGGCCGGGACATTGCCCGCGCGAACTTCCAAGTACCCTCGGTTCATGCCCATTTTATCGGTCTGTTGCAAGACGTGGGCGAAAAGCAGGGAAGCCAGCCCTCGGCCGCGCAAGGCCGGGTCCACGGCGATGTTGATGACCTCGAACTCGTCCCCGAGGAAATGGAACGTGGCGTAGGCGACTAGCCCCTCCCCGCCCGGGATGCCGAAGGCGGCGAAGGCCGGACGGGCAAAGGCGGCCGTGAAAGCGGCCTCGTCCCAGGGATCGGGAAACGTGCGGCCCTCCAGACCGGCCAGATCCCGGGCATGTTCGGGCCCCAGGCGCATGGGTTCGGCGGCATCCGGCGTTTTCATTTCACGGGTCCTGTGGCATGTTCGTTGCGGCTTTACGGCCAACACACGTATGGCGAAAAAAAAATCCCCCACCCCGGAACCGGAACTCGTGGACATCGTCGACGCAAGCGACCGTCCGCTGCTCGTCATGTCCAAGGCCGAGGCGCACCGCCAATCACTCTTTCACCGTTCGGTAATGGTGCTCGTCTATAACGCCCAAGGCAAGCTCTACCTGCAAAAACGCGGGGCCAACAAGGACCTCTACCCCGGCCGGTTCGACTTGTCGGCCACGGGCCATGTCCGGGCCGGGGAAGCCCGCCGCGACGCCGCCGCCAGGGAACTGCACGAGGAACTCGGCCTGCGGGCCAAGACGCTCACCTTCATCGACGCCATCCCGGCATCCCAGGAAACGGCTTACGAATTCGTGACGCTTTTTTCCGCCGGCCGCATCCCGGAAACACCCCGCCCCAATCCCGAGGAAGTCGCGGGCGGCATGTTCGTGGACGCCGGAGAACTGGCCGCCCTCACCCGAAGCTACCGCGATATGCTCACCCCGGCCGTGGTGCGCTTTTTCGAGGAAAAAGCCCTGTTCAGTCCAACAGAGTAGGAAAGGGAGAGGAGGATGCGAGAGGGGAAACCCTTTTGCAAAGGGTTCTCTCCTCTCGCGCTCTCCCCTTCCCAAACCTTTTACCGGTTATGGATGGAATATCGACAACCAGTTGTCATCACTAGAAGTCTTTGGGAAGAGGGCCCGGGGGGGAACCCTTTCTGCAGAAAGGGTTCCCCCCGGTGCATTCCCTACTCCCTACTCACCCAACAGTGTGAGCATGGCGTCGTGCAGGCGGGTGTTACTGGCCAGGATGCGGAAATCGCCCAGGGCGTAGGGGCGCGAGGGCCGGTAGGAACTGATCGTACCCCCGGCCTCGGTCACGAGCAGCGCCCCGGCGGCCACATCCCAGGGGTTGAGCGCCATCTCGTAAAAGGCGTCGACCCGGCCGCAGGCCACGTAGGCGAGGTCCAAGGCGGCCGAACCAGGCCGGCGGATACCCTGGGTCTCGGCCAGCATGGTGCGCAGGTCGGCCGTGATTTCGTCGAGATTTTCGCGGATGGCGTAGGGAAAGCCGGTGGCGACCAGGGCGGCGATGGGCTCGGCCGTACCGGAAACATGGATGCGCTCGTCGTGGCAGTAGGCGCCAAGGCCCCGCCCGGCCCAGAAAAACTGGCCCAGGATGGGGGCGTAGACGCAGCCAGCCAGGGCGGTCGGGCCGTCATAGAGCGCCACGGAGGTGCAGACAAAGGGAAAGCCGTGGGCGAAGTTGGTGGTGCCGTCCACGGGGTCGATGATCCAGGTCAGCCCCGACATGTCGGCCACGGACGCCGTCTCCTCGGCCAAAAAAGTCGCCTCCGGCAGGATGTCCGCCAGTTGCTCCTTGAGCAGGGCCTCCACGGCCAGATCCGTGGCCGTGACCAGGTCGATGCGGCCCTTGTGGCGCACATCGGCCGGATTGGCGAAATCGTCCCGGATGCGCTCCCCGGCCGCGGCCACGGCCGCGCGCATGGGGAAGAGAATTTCCGTGATGTCCAAGGCCATCCCGTCCGCCGCGCTCCTTTTAGTTGATGAACACGTCCCGGTAGCGCAGCCGGTCTTCCATGGCCCGGCCCGTGCCGCGCACGACCGTGGTCAGGGGCGCGTCGTCGAGCATGACCGACAGGTTGCTGACTTGGCTGATGCGGGCGTCGAGGCCCTTCAAAAGCGCCCCGCCGCCGGCCAGGAGCAGGCCGTTTCGGGAAATGTCCGTGACCAGCTCGGGCGGGGTCTTCTCCAGGGCCTTCATCACCGCGCCCACGATGATGTTGACCGGCTCGCGGATGGCCTCGCGCACCTGTTCGTCGGTGATGGTGACCGAGGCGGGCGTGCCGTCGATGAGCGACTTGCCGGCCACTTCCATGGACAACGTCTCGGGCTGGGGCATGGCGGAGCCGATGGTGATCTTGATCTCCTCGGCCAGGTTCTCGCCGATGAGAATCTGGAACTCGTCCTGTACGAAGCGCTGGATGGTCTCGTTAAGCTCGTCGCCGGCCACGCGCACGGATTCGGCGTAGGCGATGGCGGAAAGGGACACCACAGCCACTTCGGTGGTGCCGCCGCCGATGTCCACGACCATGTTGCCCGTGGGTTTTTCGATGGGCAGCCCGGCCCCGATGGCGGCGGCCATGGGCTCCTCCACCAACTTGACCTCGCGGGCCCCGGCCATCTGGGCCGACTCGATGACCGCGCGCTTTTCCACCTGGGTGATGCCCGTGGGCACGCAGATGACGATCTTGGGCTTGGCGAAGCGCATGCCCTTGATCACCTTGCGGACGAAATAGGCGATCATGGCCCGGGTCACTTCGAAGTCGGCGATGACGCCGTCCTTCATGGGGCGGATGGTCCGGATGCGATCCGGGGTGCGCCCCAGGTACTCCTTGGCTTCGGCGCCGACGGCCAACAGTTCGCCGCTTCGGATGTCGATGGCCACCACGGAGGGTTCGTTTAAGACAATGCCTTCCGTGGCCGTATAGAGGAGGGTATTGGCCGTTCCCAGGTCCATGGCCAGGTCTTTCCCGAGAAAATTGAAGAATTTGCTAAAAAACATGCCCACGCTCGAGTTGGAGTTCGGGTTCCCGGGGCCTGGGCCCCACGTTGCCACAATTGCGGCATAGTAGATGGCGGGACCCGAAAAGTCTATGCCGAAGGCGGATCGACACGGGTGCGCAGATGCAGGTTTTCCAGAAAAAGGGCGAGATTTTCCGCCACCATGCCCACGAAGGCCTTGAGCTCCTCGGTGACGGGCAGCGGACGCGGGTCGGCCAGGGTGAGGACGCCCCGCGTTTTCTTGGAGAAGCGGATGGGCAGGCACAGCACGCTTTTGTAATCCCCGCCGGGAGCGTCCAGGCCGAAAAGCGGCAGCCGGGCCGCGCCGGCCTCGTCGCCGTCGCCGGAAAAAACCGGGGTATGGTTCTTGAAAACCCAGCCCACCAGCCCCTGGCCCACCGGGAAACGCCGGGCCGCGTCGCGTCCGCCGGGAAACGGGCTTTCATTGGCCCCTTCCAGAAAATACGAGCGACCGGATTCGTCGCGCACGGTCAGGATGCAATAGCGGTAGCCCGTGGTGCTGGCCAGAAGCTCCAGCAGCCCGGAACGAAAGGCCGTCCACTTGGGGTGGGTCTTGTGCAACGTGGCGATAAGGCGCAGGCACTGGTAGAAACGATGCTCGTAAAGGCTCGTTTCCACCTCGCGGGATTTGGCCAGATGGTAGCCGGCCAGATCGGCGAACTGGGAGAGGATTTTGAGGTCCTTGTCGCCGAAGGTGTAGGTCTTGCGGCTATCCAGGCAAAGCGCCCCGCCGGTCGTGGCCACGGGATAGCCCATGAAGGCCCGGATGCGCTCCTCCTCCCCGTTCCGGTAATAGCCGAGCACCCCGCGGCGCTGGTCGAAATTGCTGATGAGAAGCGGCTTGCCCTCGCGCAGTATCCAGCCCACAAGTCCCATGCCCGGCGCGACCGCCGCCTCGCGGTTCAGGTTGTCGCTGAGGCTGAAGCAAGCCTGGATGCGGCACTCCTCCCCACCCGGACCGGGCAGAAAAAGCACGGCCGAATAGGCGTCGAAGACGTTGCCGACAATGGCCAGGAGCTGGTCGTAAAACGGTGCGTCCATTTCTGTCGCTTCGGGCGTTCCCGCCGGGGCAAGGCAGGCCGCGGCAAACGGGGCGTTTTCTTTCCGTATGGCGAAAAGCGGCTCTTGGCGCGGGCCCGCCATACAGCGTCGCGACCGGTCGCCAATCAGGCTTTTTTTGTTTCCCGGCCGGACCCATGCCCGACCGCGCCATTTCCCGCCACCATACGAGGCGTGCCCTGTCGCGTCAAACTTTCGCCGCATCGGGCGCACACACCTCGACGGGACCTCTTTATAAAAAATACAAAGTAGGTTATCTAAATATTTTATTCCGGCTTAACGCGCCCGGCCAGGGGATGGCTGACCGGGGCGCACGAGTACCCCCACGAACACGCGGGACAAACATGAGTTTCGATTGGACCAAGGCATTCAGCCAGGTGGCCGAAACCTCCTTCTTTCAGGACGCCCCACGCCCGAAGGAAGGCGAGATTTTGCGCGTCCAATCCCTGTCCGGCCTCAAGCGGTTTCTCGACTGGGTCCATATCAAGCTGTGCCTGATCAAGCCCTACTTCGAGCACAGCAACTACCCGGTGGTGGATTTCCGCGAGCTTTTGCCGTCCTTCGAAGCCGACGCTTTCGAATACAAGGAACTGCCCGGCTTTTCCATGGTGGCCCTCGGCCGGCCGCTCAAGTATTTCCAGGAAATCTTCCAATACGACATTTTGCACTGCCTGCTCGACTACGCCAACGAGGCCTACCGGGACCAGTGTCCGCTCGAAACCTCCATCTTCGGCCAAAACACCCGGGCGTTTTGCGCCCACCTGCCCAAGTCGGCCCAGGACCAGTTTCGCAAGGGCTTCACGGATGTGGACGTCACGAGCCTCGAGAACTATGCCGCGCTGTTGCCCACCATCCTTCAGATGGACCGGGCCCACGTCATGTCCCTCGACAGCCAGAACGACTTCTACCTGTCCGGCGTCTATTGCTCCTTTCCGTCCTACCTGGACACCGAGCTCAAGCGCTTCGGACTCAACATCAAGAAATTTCTGGTCGGCGACGACCGGCGCTACGAGCGGCACCGCAATTTCGTCTACCAGTTTTTGATGGAACTTTACGGCTTTCCCATCGTGTCCGAGCGCCGCACGTCCTCGGCCCTTTTCGCCCGGCGCCTTTTCCGCATGGGCGAGAAATTCATGGTGCGGGTGCTCGGCCAGACCGACCGGACCATCACCTCGCTCTACTCCCATCCCGAGGCCCGGTTCTACCCGCGCGTGGAAAAAATCGCCCTGGTCGGCGTGGACAAGACCCAGACCGAGGCCATCAAGGTCCTCGGCGACGGCGGCTATTTCATCGACCCCGACCGGCGGGTGGTCATCGTGCGGGTAGTCTACCGCCAGCACAAATACGACCCCAACAACGTCCGCCAGGACCGGGCTCTGTCCGTGGCCGCGCAGGAAATCATCCACCCCATCACCGGAAAGGCGTTTTCCAAGCTCAATCTCGTCAAGGACACCTACAGCCTCTTTCTCCGCTTGAACGACATCGTGCGCGGCGAGTATAACGGCCGCATCGTCTACAAGCGCAACGAGATCGTGGAAAACACCGACACCCACGAAAAGAAACTCAAATTTCTATATTCCTGGCTGTCCAAGCACCAACGCCGCATCATCGGCTATTCCGACGAATTCTACTCCAATGTCGTCAAGGTGCTCGACAATTATCTGTTAAGCGCCGACCATTATGATGATTTTAACGCCGTGCGAGAACTCTACCAGGAAGTCTGGTCGAAATACAGCTACATCCAGCAAGCCCGCAAGGTAAAGATGCTTGAGGATCTTCAGGACCGAAACTACAAGGGAGAGTATCTCACTTACCAACGCATGCTCACGCTCTTTACAGAGATATTGAACGACCTCAAATTCGAGATCGTCAACTACTTCGATCCCCTTGTGGAGCGCGTGCTTTCCCTTGGCGACATGATCCTCAACGATCGCTACCTGCTGCGCCATTACATCCGCAAGAAGGACACGGAGTTGACCGCCTACGGCCAATCCGTGAAAAAGACCTACGGCCGTCTGGTGGCCCTGCTCGACGAGTTCCGGGCCATCCGCAAGACCAAAAAGGAACAGGGCCTCGTCGTTCCCCTGGTGGCGCAAAACTGACGTCTCGCGCATACCGCAACCCACAAGCGGAGCATTTACGTGCAACACCTTGAAAAAACGCCTCTTTCTGACTGGAACCGCGAACATGGGGGCAAGATGGTCCCTTTTGCCGGCTTCGACATGCCCGTGCAGTACGCCTCCATCCTGGCCGAGCACGAGCAGACCCGCAACAAGGCCGCCGTGTTCGACATCTGCCACATGGGCGAATTCCACCTCTCGGGCGAAGGCGCGGCGTCGGCCCTGGGTCTGGCCGTCACCCACGACCTGGAGACCCTGGCCCCGGGCAAATGCCGCTACGGCTTCCTGCTCAACGACGCCGGCGGTGTGGTCGACGACCTCATCATCTATTGCCTGGATGTCGACAGCTACATGCTCGTGGTCAACGGCGCGCGCATCGCCGTGGATTTCGAGACCGTCAAATCGCGGCTGCCGGCCGGGCTCACCTTCACCGACGCCTCGGCCGAGACGGCCAAGATCGACTTGCAGGGGCCGCTGGCCTTCGACGTGCTGCGGGACCGCGTGCCGGGCGATTTTTCGGGACTCAAATACTTCAACTTCGCCTGGACGGACTTCGACGGCCAAAAACTCATGGTCAGCCGCACCGGCTACACGGGCGAACTCGGCTACGAACTCTTCCTGCCGGCCGACAAGGCCGTGGCCCTGTGGGAGGCCCTTCTGGCCGATCCCCGGGTGGCACCGGCCGGACTCGGCGCGCGTGACACCCTGCGCCTGGAAATGGGCTACCCCCTCTACGGCCAGGACCTCGACGAGGAACACACCCCGGCCGAGGCCGGTTACGGCTGGTTGCTCACGTCCCCGGCCGAGTACGCGGGCAAAAAGGGGGCGGGGGCCGTCCGTCAAAAACTCATCGCCCTGGAGATCCCGGGGCGTCGCAGCGCCCGCCACGGCGACGCGGTCAAGGACAAGGCCGGCAAGACCGTGGGCGTGGTGACAAGCGCCTCCTTCGCCCCGAGCCTCGGTCATGCCATCGCCCTGGCCTACGTCGCCGCCGACGCGGCCGAAGCCAAGAACTTCATCGTCACGGCCGCCCGGGCCGAACTGCCGGCCATTCGCCGCGCCCTGCCCTTCTACAAGTCCGGCACCGCCCGCAAAAGCGTGGCGGGGTAAAAAAAATGCCTCCGGCGGCCAGGGGGAAACTTTTTTCAAAAAGTTTCCCCCTGGACCCCTTTCAAAAACTTCTACGGGGGTTTTGAAGCCTGGCATGGGCAGACCCGACGCATTTTACATTCCCCCCGGGGCCTTCGGGGAGCCCTACGCCCTGACCGGCGGGGAGGCGGCGCATTGCGCCAAGGTGTTGCGCAAAAAGGCCGGGGAAATCATCCGGGCCTTTGACGGCCTGGGACGGGAGGGGCTTTTCCGCATCACCGCCGTGTCCCGGGACCGGGTGGAGTTGGAGGCGCGGTCCCTGGCCGAGGCCCCGCTTCCGGCGACGCGCCTGTATCTCGCCGCCGGCTTTTCCCGATCCACCCGGCGCGATTTCTTTCTGGAAAAAGCCGTGGAACTGGGCGCGGCCGGCATCTTCTTCTGGCAGGCCGCCCGCAGCCAGGGCCGCATGCCGGAGGCGCCCAAGGAATCCTGGCAGGCGACGCTTGTTGCCGCGGCCAAGCAGTGCGGCGCGGCCAACCTGCCGGAACTGGACACGGTTTCAGGCGGGGCGGCCGGGCTTGTCGCCGCCTGTTCCCACCACTTCGACCGCCGCTATCTCCTGTGGGAAGCGCCGGGACTCGATCGCCGTATCCGCCTGGACGACGTCGGCGCGCCGGGCGAGGCGCTCTTCGTGCTCGGGCCCGAAGGCGGGCTTACGGACGCCGAAGCGGCCATCTTCCAGGACGCGGGCTATGCGCCCCTAAGCCTCGGCGAGCGGGTGCTGCGCTTCGAAACGGCGGGCCTGGCTGTCCTGGCCCTGGGCCTCGTGGCGAATCCCTGAAACAGCCATTTCCCCATTGCATGCGCAACCTGCTTGAATAATTTTACTCTATACGTCACGGCATGGCTCGCCCCGCCCCTGTGCGCCCTGTCGCGGGCATGATTCCGGCTTTATCAAACCGCCCAAACCCGCTATGAGGGGGAAGGCGCGCATGCTTGGCCACGCGCCAAACAGCCGGGAAGCCTTGCCCGGCACCGAGGAGAAGCATGGGAGAGGACAAACGCCGGCGCAGCCGGGTCAGCGCCCACTTCGACGCCTACGTCTACATCGACGGCGAAAAAATACCGGTCAGCACCCAGAACATCAGCATGAAGGGCGCGCTTTTTTGTCCGGAATCCCGGCTGGCCGAGGGGCGCGAGTGCACCCTCGTCTTCAGTCTGGCCAAGGACATCACCGTCAGGCTCAAGGGCCAGATCGTGCGCGCCAACGAGGAAGGCGTTGCCATCGATTTCGAGAGCATGGACGAAAACGCCTTTTTCCACCTGCGCAACATGGTGCGCTACTCGGCCGACGACGCGGACCAAATCGACCGGGAATTGCAGGTTCCGGCCTTCGAGCCGGGCCACGACGGAGAAGACAGCTGATGCGCCCGACCCATCTGTTCGCCGCCGCCCTAAGCGTCTGCTTCCTGGTCGCGGCCACGCCGCGAAAAGTCCCGGCCGGCGGCCTGGACCAGGCCAAGACGGGGCTTAACGCCCTGGCCAAGGGCAACTACGCCAAGGCCATCACCGACCTGACCGAAGCCATTGATTCCAACGAGCTGCCCGAGGAAAAAGCCTACCTCTTCTATGTGGCCCGGGGAAACGCCCGCAAGGCCGACGGCGACATGCTCGCGGCCATAGACGACTATTCCGCCGCGCTCCAAAAAAATCCCCACTACGCGCCGGCCGCCTTCAACCGCGGCAACGCCCAGTTCGCCCTGCGCCATTACGACAAGGCCATCGCGGATTATTCCCTGGCCCTGGACATCGACGTGGCCAACGCCAAGGCCCTCAACAACCGGGGCGCGGCCTGGTTCAAAAAGGGCAACCTGCAAAGCGCCCTGGCCAACTACACCCTGGCCATCGCCATCAACGGCGACGATCCGGACATCTACCTCAACCGGGGCAAGGTCTACGAGGCCATGGGGGAACCGGAAAAAGCCCGCGAGGACTTTCTCCAGGTCAAAAAAATCGATCCCTCGGCCAAAACGCCCCTCGACTGAGTTCACAAGCCGCCCGCCCGGAACCAGCCACCGGCCGGAGCGCTTTTCTTGCGGCTTCCGCCCACGGCCTTGACGCATGAATGGCTCCGTGGTTTCATGCCCATGGTGTGATATAACCCCCAACAAGAGGTACACCCATGGGCTTTCGAACCACCACACTCCTGGCAGGCGTGTTGTTCCTTTTCCTGTTCGCCTTCGCCACGGCCACGCCGGCGGCTGCCGGTGACCTCCTTCTGGCGCAAGGACCGCCCATGCAAGGGCAGGGTCGCCCGATGGGCGGCGGCGGAGGCGGCGGCAACAACAGCTGCATGCAAAGCTACCAGCGCTGCGTCATGATCTGCGCCGGCGTGGCCAACTGCATCAACAACTGCAACGTTGGCTATGCCGCCTGCACCCAGCAGGGTGGCGGCGGACGTCCCGGCGGCCAGGGCGGCGGCCCGAGACCGGGGAAGTGATTTCGTGAAATGAAGCCGGGGGAGAACCTTTTTGAAAAAAGGTTCTCCCCCGGACCCCCTCTCCAAAAACTTCTCAAAAAATTGCCCTGATACGAGGACATCCCTCCCCGTTGAAAAATTTAGGAAAGAGAGAGCGCGAGAGGGGAGAACCCTTTTTTAAAGGGTTTCCCCTCTCGCACTTTCTTTTCCCAATCTTCTTTCCTCTAATCGATACGGTAGTGGCAGCCCAGGGAACGGCGGTTTTGCATGGCCGCGATGGTGATGGTGTAGGCGGCCTGGCAGCCGTGGAAGAGGTCCACGATGGCCTTGGACAGGGGCGTTTCGCGGTAGAAATCGTGGATGTGCTTGTTGAGTTCGCGCAGGTCTTCGAAGGCCCGCTTGAGGCGCGAACTCGACCGGTTGATGCCCACGTAGTTCCACATGGTGTTGCGGATGGTGGCCCAGTCCTGGGCAATGAGCGCCGGGTCCTCATTGCGGTTGGAGCCGGGGCTGACCCAGTCCGGGATGCTGTCCACCAGCCGGCGGCCGAGCGACGCCTTGTGTCCGGCCCGCTTGCCGATGTCGTGGCCGACGCTGTAGCCCCACAGCAGGCACTCGAGCAGCGAGGTGCTGGCCAGGCGGTTGGCCCCGTGGATACCGGTGCAAGCGCACTCGCCGGCGGCGTAGAGCCGCTCCAGGGTGGTGCGGCCGGTCGTGTCGGTGAGTACGCCGCCGCAGAAGTAGTGGGCGGCCGGGACCACCGGGATGGACTGCTTGGTGATGTCGATGCCGAGCTGGAGGCAGCCCTTGTAGACGGTGGGAAAATGCGTCTCCAGGCCTTTGACGTAGCTGGCCGCGTCCAGATAGACGCAGTCGTGGTCGGTCTTGAGCATCTCGGCCAGGATGGCCCGGGTCACGATATCACGCGGCGCCAGGTCGGCCCTGGGGTCGTAGCGCGGCATGAAGGGCTCGCCCTTGTCGTTGACGAGCCGCGCCCCTTCGCCGCGCAGGGCCTCGGTGACGAGCAGCCGGCGTTCGGCCCGGTGAAAGAGCGTGGTCGGGTGGAACTGCACGTACTCCACGTTCATGACCTTGGCGAAGGCGCGCGAGGCCATGGCCAAGGCCGAGCCGATGGAGGAGCGGGTGTTGGAGGTGTGCAGGAACAGCCGGCCGCAGCCGCCCGTGGCCAGGACCGTGTAATCGGCCAGGATGGTTTCCACCTGCCCCGAGACTTCGTTTAAGACGTAGGCCCCCAGGCACTGGTTGAGCAGCTGGTACTTGAATTCCAAAAGCGTGGCGTGGTGGTGCGAAGTGAGCAGGTCCACGGCCGTGCGCCGGGCCAGGACCTTGATGGCCGGATTGGCCTTCACCGCCGCTATGAGCCCTTCCATGATGGCCCGGCCGGTGCGGTCGGCCATGTGGAGGATGCGGGCCACGCTGTGCCCGCCTTCCTTGCCCAGATGGTAGCCCCCGCCTTCGGCCTTGCGGTCGAAGGGCAACTGCAAGCGGTCGATAAGAAGTTCCTGGACCACCTGCGGGCCGCGTTTGGCCAGGTACTTGACGGCGCGCGGGTAGTTGTGCCGCCAGCCGCAGGTCAGTATGTCGCGCTCCAGGAGCTGGGGCGAATCCTCCTCCCCGCGAAAGACGATGCCGCCCTGGGCCAGGGCGCTGTTGCCGTCGTCGAGGTCTTCCCCCGATGTCAGCAGGATCACTTCCAGGCCGGCGTCGGCCAATGTCAGCGCCGCCGTGAGTCCGGCCAACCCCGATCCGACGACCAGGGCGCCTGTGTGCATGCGGTAGACCATAAATCATCCTCCCCTACGGCCGACAGTGGCGACGCGTCAGGCCGAAACTTCGAGCATCCGCGCCACGGCGGCCGTGGCCGGCACGCGCACGGCGTCCGAAACGGTCACCGGCGCGGCCGCGTCCAGCCCTTCGAGCAGGGCCAGCAGGTTTTCCTCGGTCCCCTTGGCCATGTTCGAACAGCTCGAGACGCAAAGCGGGCGAATGTTTTTTTCGCCCTGGTAGCGCCGGGCCAGCCGGGACACCAGATTGATCTCCGTGCCGATGACGATCTCCGCGCCCCTGGGTGCCTCGGCCACGTATTTGATGATAAAGGAGGTGGAACCGGCGGCGTCGGCGGCCCGCACGGTTTCCGGGGCGCACTCGGGATGGACCACCACCTTGACGCCGGGATGGGCCTTGCGCGCGGCGGCGATGTCCCGGGCCTTGAACCGCGAATGAATGACGCACTGGCCGGGCCACAAAAGCACCTCGGCCTCCCGGGCCGCCCGCAAATCCAGTTGCGCGCCGCCGCCCCGGATATCGAGAATATGCCGGCGCTCGGGAGCCACGCCCAGGGTGTCGCAGGTATTTTGTCCGAGCATCTTGTCCGGCAGAAAAAGCACGCCCCGGCCCTGGTCGAGCGCCCAGCGCAGCATTTTCCCGGCATTGGCCGAGGTGCACACCGACCCGCCGCGCGCCCCGACGACAGCCTTCACCGCGGCCGAGGAGTTGACGTAGGTGAGCGGCAGCACGTCGCGGCCGGCGGCGCTTATGCGATCGAGCACCGTGGCGACGAGGGAAGCCGGGGCCATCTCGGACATGACGCAGGCGGCGTCCGGGGCCGGGATAAGCACGCGCTGGCCCTCTTTGGCCAGCATGGCCGCGGTCTCGGCCATGAAAAACACGCCGCAAAAAACGATGTCCCGGGCGGTGAGCCCGGCCACCTTGCGGGAAAGCTCGAGGGAATCGCCGAGAATATCGGCATGGGCCACCACCGCGTCGCGCTGGTAATGATGGGCCAGGATGGCCAGGGACTCGCCCCGGCTGCGGCGGATCGCCGTGATCCGCTCGGCAAGGGAAGGGTTCATGGGGGCTCCTTAAAGCAGCATGCTGAAATCCGCGCTCGGGGCGGAATGGGTGATGCGCCCCACGGACACGAAATCCGCGCCAAGGGCGCCGATGGAGCCCAGGGCGGAAAGCTCCACCCCGCCGCTGACCTCGGTTTCGATGTCCTCCGGGACGAGTTTCAAGGCTTGCCGCATGACGTCCGGGGGCATGTTGTCGAGCATGAGCCGCGCCGGCCGCTCGGCCACGGCCAGCTTCACCTCGTCCAGGCTGCGGCACTCGATTTCCACCGGCGGCATGGCGGCCGGATCGTCCCTGTAGGCGCGGCGCACGGCGGCCATGGCCTGGGCGATGCCGCCGGCCCGGTCGATGTGGTTGTCCTTGAGCATGATCATGGCGGCCAGATCCAGGCGGTGGTTGACCCCGCCGCCGACCAGCACGGCGTATTTCTCGGGATAGCGCAGTCCGGGCAGGGTCTTGCGGGTATCGAGCAGGCGCGTTTTCGTGCCGGCCAGGGCAGCCACGCCCTTGGCCACCATGTTGGCGATGCCCGAGAGGTGGCACAGAAAATTGAGCATGACGCGCTCGGCCTTGAGCAAGGTTACGGCCGGGCCGTCGATGACCGCGACCACGGTCCGATCCGGCACCTTGTCGCCGTCGGCGACCCTGAGGTCCGTCTGGCAGCGCTCCGCCTCGCCCATGCGCTTTAGCACCAGGGGCAGGATGGGCAGGCCGGCGACCAGCGTCTCCTGCTTGGCCACGATGGTGGCGCGCAGGCGGTCGTCAGTGGTGAAAACAGCCATGGAAGTGCGGTCCTCGCCGTCTTCCTCCAGGGCGAGGTCGATGGCGCGCACCAGGAACTGCCGGGCCGGGCCGGCGAAGAAAGCCTCGAAACGGGGATCGGTCATGGGCGCACCCGCGGGTAGGGGCCGGGGCTTGCCTGCCCCCGGCCGGGTGGGGGAAAGCCCCGGACGCGACGGCGCGCCCGAAGGCCTTTCCGAAAACGGCTCCGGCGCCGAGGCCGTGGCCTTGGAAAAAATAGCTTTTTTACCGCCTTGGGGCAAGGGAGGCCGTTGGCGACATTTGTCCTTTTTTCCTCCGGCCTGGGGCGCGTTTACCCAGACGCGGCCGCCTTCCTTATCCCTGCCTTTTGCGCAGCCGCGCCAGCCGGGCGGCCAGACGCGGCTCCTGGCCCTGGTCCTTGGCCTGGTAGAACTGCCGGCCGATAAGCGCCTCGGGCAGATAATCCTGGTCGACCCAGGCTTCGGGGTAGGCGTGGGGATATTTGTAGCCCTTGCCGAACCCCCATTCCCGCTGGAGCTTCGTGGATGGGTTTCGCAGGTGCAGGGGCACGGGTTTGAGCCCGAACTGCATGATTTCCTTTTTGGCGGCGAGATAGGCGGCGTAGGAGCTGTTGCTCTTGGGCGCAAGCGCCAGATAGACGGCGGTCTGGGCCAGGGGAATGAACCCTTCCGGCATGCCGATGCGCTCCACGGCCTCGGCGGCGGAAACGGCCAGAGGCAGCGCCATGGGGTCGGCCAGGCCGATATCCTCGGAGGCGGAGATCATGAGTCGGCGGCAGCAAAAGCGCGGGTCCTCGCCGGATTCGAGCAGGCAGGCCAGGTAATAAAGCGCCGCGTCCGGATCGCTGCCCCGGATGGACTTGATCATGGCCGAAGCCAGTTCATAGTGGGAATCGCCGTCGCGGTCGCCCCGGGCGAGCGCCTCGGGCAGCTGCTTTTTGAGCTCCTCCGGGGCGCGCTTTTCCTCGGGCAAGGCGGCCGTGTATTCGATGAGGTTCAGGAGCGTGCGCCCGTCGCCGGAAGAAAGCATGGCCACGGCCTCGAGGCTCTCCGGCGCAAGCTCCATGCCGGCCTCCTTGGCCCCCCGCTCGGCCAGGACAAGCAGTTCGGCCTGGGACAAGGGCCGCAGCCGAAAGACGTGCAGCCGGGAAAGAAGCTGCCGCGTCACGGAAAACGACGGGTTCTCCGTGGTGGTGGCCAGAAGCACGATCTCCCCGGTTTCGAGAAGTGGCAGAAAAAAGTCCTGCTGAGCCTTGGAAAACCGGTGCAGCTCGTCGAGGATCAAAATCTCCTTGCCTTTGATAAGCTCACGCAGCGCCGCCAACCCCGCTTCCGGAGCGCTCACCCGCACATAAGGCCGTTCCTTGGCCCGGGCCAGGATCAGGGCCAGGGTGGATTTGCCGCAGCCCGGCGGGCCGAAAAAAAGCAGGCTCGGCAAACGCGGCGCGGCCAGCATGGTCGTGAGCCTGGAGATGACGTGGGTCTGGCCGACGAAACCGTCGAGGGCCCCGGGACGAACGCGTTCGGCCAGGGGCCGTTTTTCATTACCGAGCAAGTCCATGAAAACCTTTTATTTTTTACGTCGTAAGGGATGTCTATTTTCCGGGCGGGCCTTCCCCGCCGGGCATGTCCTTTGCCCGCCCGGTCGCGGCGGCGACCTGATCCGCCATCGTCCGATGGCGCAGCATGAACCGGGCCGGCGACGCCTCCGGAACTTCCAAAACGGCATCCACCGCGCCCACGCGCCACAGGCAAATTGCCAGCTTGGCCGCGTCGCGGCAATAGGGCGCGCCGTAGGCCTTGGTCAGGCGTTGGCGAAGCGCGACCGCGTCGCCGGACGATCCCAGTGTGGCGGCGGCCGAAAAAAAACGGCCCCGGTAAAAAGCCAGCACGGGCCGCGGCAGGCGCACGCCGTCCAAGGCGGCTTCGTCCGTCGGCAGGGTGTAAAAGCGCAAATCCCCGGCCACGGCGGAGGGCAGCGGCACCCGCTCGGGCGTTGCGTTTTGCGGCGGCGGATCGCCGAAGCGCAAACCGGCGACACCCGAGGGCGGCTCGGGAGCCGAAGAACAGGCGGCCAGGAGCAGCAGTCCGGCCAGAAGGAGCGGACATCCCGACATGCGGCAACGAGGCCTCCGGGCCCAGACCCCGGTCGTGACGGCCCAACCGGGGCTTGGCGGGCCGGAAACGGCGGCAGATACGAAAAAAAGGGAGAGCGGCGGCCAACACAGAGCCCGGCCGTACTGCATCAGCACAATCAGTCCAAGCAATAGAAATGTGACACTGCAATAAAAAATTTTTGCGTTATGCATTGCCATTTCTACCACTTTTTTTGAAAAATACAAAATCAACAGCACACGCCTTCCCTGTCTTTCACTTAAAAAATACACATCATTACTTCCGATACTCCATAGAAATTCGTCGCCTTGACCTTATTTCTTGAGATGATAACCTCATCACGATCAGTATATGTTTTCATCTTCTTTCACCTGTACCCAGGATACGCATGGAAAAAATAATCATAGAAAATTTAGTAAAGATTTTCGGTGACAAACCGGAAAAAGCCCTCTCCCTGCTACGCCAGGGCCGGTCCAAGAAGGACATCCTGGCCGCCACGGGGCAGGCCGTGGGCGTGGCCGACGTCTCGTTCAGCGTGGACGAGGGCGAGATCATGGTCATCATGGGTCTCTCCGGAAGCGGCAAATCCACTCTCGTACGCATGATCAACCGCCTCATCGAGCCCACCAGCGGCAAGGTCGTCATCGACGGCCAGGACGTGGGCGCCCTCTCGGAAAGCGAACTCACGGAATTTCGACGCACCAAGTTCGGCATGGTCTTCCAAAATTTCGCCCTTCTCCCCCATCGCACCGTGGCCGCCAACGTGGAATTCGGCCTGGAGATCAAGGGTGTTGCGCAGGCGACGCGCCATGATCGGGCCATGGAGGCGCTCAAGCAGGTGGGCCTGGCCGGATGGGAAGACCGCAAGCCCGCCGAACTTTCCGGCGGCATGCAGCAGCGCGTGGGCCTGGCCCGGGCCCTGGCGTTGAACCCGGACATCCTGCTCATGGACGAGGCCTTTTCCGCCCTGGACCCGCTGATTCGCCGCGACATGCAGGACGAGTTGCTTTCGCTGCAGGACACCGTCAAGAAAACCATTCTTTTTATTACCCACGACCTCGACGAGGCCGTCAAGCTCGGCGACCACATCGTGCTCATGAAAGACGGGGCCGTGGTGCAGACCGGCACGGCCGAGGACATCCTGACCAACCCGGCCAGTCGCTACGTCGAACGTTTCGTGGAAGACGTGGATTTCTCCAAGGTGCTCTCCGCCCGCTCGGTCATGCTGTCCCCGGCCGTGACCGCCCTGGCCCGCCACGACGGCCCGAGGCTCGCCCTGCACAAGATGGCCGAGGCCGGCATTTCCAGCCTTTTCGTCATCGGCCGCGACAAACGCCTGGAGGGCATGGTCACGGCCGTGGACGCCTCGGACGCCGCCCGGCGCGGCGAACGCAGCCTCGACGGCGTCGTGCGCCGGGTCGACAAACGCGTCTCTCCCGACGCATCGGTCCAGGACGTCATGCCGCTTCTGGCCGCGGACCGCGACCCCGTGGCCGTGGTCGACGACAACAACAAACTGCTCGGCATCATCGTCCAGGGATCGCTTCTGGCCGGCCTGGCCGACAAGGGGAGGGGCGAAAATGGCGTATGAACTTCCGCGCATTCCTCTCGGCCAGGGCATCGAGTTCAGCATCGACTTTCTGTCCGACCATCTGGCGCCGCTGACCAAATCCATTTCCCTGATCCTCGAGACCGCCATCGACGCCATGGGCACGGCGCTCATGGCCGTACCGCCCTGGGCGCTGATTATCGTCATAGCCATCCTCGCCTGGCGTCTCGGTTCGCGGCGCATCGGCCTGCTGGCGCTGTTCGGCCTGACCCTGGTCTGGGACCTCGGGCTTTGGGAGCCCACCATCTCCACCATCATCCTGGTCCTTTTCTCCACGGTCATCGCCACGTCCATCGGCGTGCCGCTCGGCATCCTGGCCGCCATGCGCCCGGGGTGGGGCCGCATCATCATGCCGCTGCTCGATTTCATGCAGACCATGCCGGCCTTCGTCTACCTGATCCCGGCCATTCCCTTTTTCGGCCTGGGACCGGTTTCGGCCATCTTTTCCACAGTCATCTTCGCCATGCCCCCGGCCATACGGCTCACCTGCCTCGGCATCCGGCAGGTGCCGGAGTCCTTGACCGAAGCCGCCGACGCCTTCGGGGCGACGCGCATGCAGCGCCTGCGCAAGGTCGAGCTGCCTCTGGCCCTGCCCACCATCATGGCCGGCATCAACCAGACCATCATGCTGTCGCTTTCCATGGTGGTCATCGCGGCCATGATCGGCGCCCGGGGCCTCGGCGGCGAGGTCTGGAAGGCCATCCAGCGCCTGGAGCCGGGACTTGGCTTCGAAGCCGGCCTGGCCGTTGTCATCGTCGCCGTCATCCTCGACCGGGTGACGCAGAAACTCGGTTCGAAAAACTCCTGAAACCCGAAACCGCAAACCAAGGAGGCCCCATGAAAAAGACCGCCTGGTACGTCATCGCCGCCACTCTCGTTTCCGTAGCCGCCGTGCTGTGGGGCACGCCCGCGCCGGCCGCTTCGAAGGACACCGTGAAACTCGCCTATGTGGAATGGGCCTGCGCCACGGCCTCCACCAATCTGGTCAAAGCCGTGCTTGAGGAAAAGCTGCACAAGAAGGTCGAGATCCTGCCCGTGTCCGCCGCCGCCATGTGGCAGGCCGTGGCCTCGGGCGATGTGGACGGCATGGTCACCGCCTGGCTGCCCGTCACCCACGGCAATTACCTCAAAAAGGTCAAGGACAAGATCGTCAACCTCGGCGTCATCATTCGCGGCGCGAAAATCGGTCTCGTCGTCCCGGATTACGTGACCATCGATTCCATCGCCGACCTGGAAGGGGCCAAGGACAAATTCAACGGCAAAATCATCGGCATCGACCCCGGCGCGGGCATCATGAGCAAGACCGAAGCGGCCATCAAGGACTACGGC
Organism: Solidesulfovibrio fructosivorans JJ]; assembly: GCF_000179555.1. Lineage (NCBI taxonomy): Bacteria > Pseudomonadati > Thermodesulfobacteriota > Desulfovibrionia > Desulfovibrionales > Desulfovibrionaceae > Solidesulfovibrio > Solidesulfovibrio fructosivorans. The sequence goes on along the minus strand of NZ_AECZ01000007.1, from coordinate 33,173 downwards.
CTCAAAGGCTACAAGCTGGTGGAAGGCTCCGACGCCACCATGACCGCCGCCCTGGCCGACGCGGTCAAGCACAAAAAGTGGATCGTCATCACCGGCTGGACCCCGCACTGGATGTTCGGCCGTTTCCACCTCAAGTATCTGAAGGACCCCAAGGGCGTCTTCGGCGGCGACGAAACCATCGACGCCATCGTCCGCAAGGGGCTCAAGGAAGACAAGCCCGAGGTCTACGCCTTCCTGTCCAAGTACAAGCTGTCCATGTCCGACTTGCAGGCCCTCATGGCCGCCAACAAGGAAAACGGCAAGCCCTACGAAAACGCCAAGAAGTTCATTGCCGAGCACCCGAAGCTCGTGGATTCCTGGTTGTAGAGATTACCGCCGCAGCCGCGCCGTCGCTCCGGGGCAGTATCCGGAACGACGGCGCGGCCGGCCTTTTTTGAAACGCCAAGCCATCCCGTGAGAGACGCATGCGGAATTTTTTCATGCGCCAAGGTAGTTCCCGGATGTTTTTCAAGCCCAAACGCGGCCGCATCCGCCTGCTTGCGTTCCTGGTCCTCGTCGCGGGGGGAAGCGCCGTATATCTGGCCTTCTTCCACAACGCCGCCCCCAAGCGGTCGACTCCGCTCATCGAAGCCTGCCCGCCCTGGGCAGAACAGTACTGCGATCCCAGCCAGAACCTTTTCGCCCGCACCGAGGAAGACCCTTCCGAGGAAGTGCTCGAGGGTTCAATCAAACCCGGCCAGACACTCGGCGGCATCCTTGGCGATTACGTCGACGCGGGCGCCCTGGCCGGACTCGACAATCCCGACGATTTTTCCTTCGCCAGCATCCAGTCCGGACAGCCCTATCGGCTCACCGTGCGCGACAAGGAACTCGTGACCTTCGAATACGACATCAGCCCCACCGAGACCCTGGTCATCGACGGCGAAAAAGGCGACCTGCAAGCCCGCGTCGAGACCAAACAATGCGAGACGCGCACCGGCGTCATGGCCGGCACGGTCGCATCAAGCTTGTTCAAGGCCGTGGAGGAGGCCGGCGGCGACGCCCAAACCGCCGTGGCCCTGGCCGACGTCTTTGCCAGCGACATCGACTTCTGCCGCGACGTGCAGCCCGGCGACACGTTCCGCGCGGTGGTGGAAAAACGCTACGCCGAAGGCAAGCTCATCGGCATCGGCCGGGTGCTGGCCGCCCGTTACGTGAACGAGGGGAAAACCTACGAAGGCTTCGCCCTGCTCGGCCGGGGAGGAAAGCCCGAATACTTCGACGCCGACGGCAGGGCGTTGCGCAAGGCCTTTTTGCGCGCGCCGCTGTCCTTTCTGCGCATCACCTCGCGTTTTACCAGCTCGCGCCTGCACCCCATCCTCAAAGTCCGCAAGCCGCACTACGGCGTGGACTACGCCGCGCCCACCGGCACGCCGGTCTGGAGCGTCGGGGCCGGGGTCGTGGTCGAGCGCGGCCGCAACCGGGCCGCCGGCAACTACGTCACCGTCCGCCACAGCCGCACCTGGGTCACGCGCTACAACCACTTCAGCCGTTTCGCCAAGGGAATCCGCAAAGGGTCCAAGGTCGCCCAGGGACAGGTCATCGGCTACGTGGGCCAGACAGGCTTCGCCACCGGCCCGCACCTGGACTTCCGCATCTATAAGAACGGCAAGCCGGTCAACGCCCTGGCCAACCCCAAAATGCAGGCCGATCCCCTGCCGGCCTCCAAACTGGCCCGGTTCAAGCGGCAGGTCGAAAAACTGGAAGCCCTTCTGGACCAGGCCCCGCAGACCAAGGACCTGGCCGCGCGCGACACCCCGGATACCAAGGGTATTCAGTAGGAAAGACGCTCCAGGATGACGTTGCTGACCAAAAAGCCGTTTTTGGTTAGCCGCAGATGGCCGGCGCTGATGCGGATAAGCCCGTTTTGACGCAGCGCCGTGACGAGTCCCTCGTTGTCCTTGAGAAAATCCCGGCCCGTGGCCTTGCGGTAAGCGGCCAGGCGCAACCCCTTGGCCGTGCGCAAGGACAGCATCACCATTTCCCGGGTCTTTTCCGCCTCGGTCAGGGCCGCGCCGCCCTGACCGCACTTGCCGGCCCGCACCAGCCCCCCCCACTCCCGCAAATCGGACGGGTTCTCGTGGCGCACGCCCTCAAGCGTGGAAACCGCCGCCGGGCCAAGCCCAAGATAGTCCTTGCCTTCCCAGTAGCCGCTGTTGTGGCGGCTTACAAAGCCCATGCGGGCGAAATTCGAGATCTCGTATTGCAGGTAGCCCGCTTCCTCCAGAAACTCGGCCCCGTGCACATACATGCGCCCCTGCTCGTTCTCCCCCGGCAGCGTCACATCCCCCGCCGCCACGTCCTCGGCCAAGGGCGTGCCGGCCTCCACCGTCAACCCGTAACACGACAAATGCTCAGGCCGCAGCTTGACCGCCGTGCGCAACTGCTCCAGCCAGACCGCTTCCCGCTGCCCCGGCAGGCCCCAGATGAAATCCAGGCTGATGTTTTTAAACCCCACCTGCCTGGCCAACCCATACGCGGCGATTGCCTGCCCCGCGTCATGGGGCCGGCCGAGAAACCGCAAATCCGCGTCGGACAGGCTTTGCACGCCGAGGCTCAGCCGGTTGACGCCATACTTCAAAAGCGACTTGAGATACGGACCGTCCACGGCCGAATCCGGATTGGCCTCGAACGTCCACTCGACCACATCGTCCAGATCGAACTGTCGGCGCAATTCCGGCATGATCCGCGCAAGCGCCCACGGCGGCAACAAGCTCGGCGTGCCGCCCCCGAAATAGATCGTCTCCAGCTTCGGCCGCGACAGCTTTCGTCCCCAATGCCGTATCTCCAAAAGCAACGTCGCCACATAGGCCTCGACCTGCCCCATATCGAACGGTCGCGACACGAACGAACAATACCGGCACTTGCCCCGGCAAAACGGTACGTGGATATACAACAACATGGCGGGCCGGACGATACGGCCCTTCCGCACGCCCCGCAACTGTAGGGGTGGGGGGGGGGGCGCGTGCCCCCACCCGTCGGGAGGGGAGGCGCTGCCTCCCCTACACCCCACCCTGCCAAACCAACACGGTAAAGGGGGGGGGGCCGGGGGGCATCAAGCCCCCCGGCGGAGGGGTCCAGGGGAGGCAGCGCCTCCCCTGGCCGCCGGAGGCAACCCGGCAATCACCGTTAGAAAAACAGATCGCGGCGCCCGCACTCGATGTCGTTCAAACGTTGGATGGTCAGGTCGCGGATACCTTCCTTGGGAATGGTATCCAGGGCTTCCTTGATGCGTTCCTCGCCGACGGCCTTGGTTTCCGGGTCGGCATAGTCGATCAAGTATTCCTTAAAGGTAAGCAGAGCGTTCGGCAGGCAGACGTTTTGGATGGCTCCGACCTTGGCCAGGGACATAAACCGGTCGCCGGTGCGGCCTTGACGGTAGCAGGCTGTGCAGTAGCTGGGAACGTAGCCGCGCTGGCAGAGCATGCGGATGATTTCGTTGGGGGAGCGCTGGTCGCTGGGCTCGAACTGCTGGCCGTTGTTGGTGTTATGGGTGGATTCGTGTTCGACGACGGTCTTCTGGTAGCCGCCGACGCCGGTGCAGGAGCCGGCGCTGATCTGGGAGATACCGCAGTCGATGAGCTCGTCGCGAAAATCCGGGTCCTCGCGGGTGGAGAGGATCATGCCGGTGTAGGGCACGGCGAGGCGGATGGTGGTGATGATCTTTTTGAAAGCCGGATCATCGACGAGATAGGGGAAGGTGTCGAGGTTGACGGCCCCGGCCGGACGCATACGGGGCACGGAGATGGTGTGCGGCCCGACGCCGAACGTCTTTTCCAAGTGTTCGGCGTGCAGAAACATGGCCACGGTTTCGTACTTCCAGTCGTAGAGGCCGTAGAGCACGCCGATGCCGACGTCGTCGATGCCGGCGGTCTGGGCGCGGTCCATGGCGGTGGTGTGCCAGTTGTAGTCGTGCTTGGGTCCGGAGGGATGCAGCTTGGCGTAGGTTTCGCGGTGGTAGGTTTCCTGAAACAGAATGTAGGTGCCGATCTCGGCGGCCTTGAGCTTCTGGTAGTCTTCGATGGTGGTGGCGGCGATGTTGATATTGACGCGGCGGATGGAGCCGTTGCCGTCACGGATGCTGTAGATGGCCTTGATGGCGTCGGTGATGTATTCGATGGGATTGTTTTTCGGGTCCTCGCCGGCTTCCACGGCCAGGCGCTTGTGGCCGAGCGATTCGAGAATTTCCACTTCGCGCTTGATTTCGTCCATGGACAGGCGTTTGCGCAACTGTTCCTTGTTGCTGCGCTTATAGCCGCAGTAGACGCAGTTGTTGACGCAAAAGCTCGACAGGTACAGGGGCGCGAAAAGAACGATGCGCTTGCCGTAGATGGCTTCCTTGACCGTCTTGGCGGCTTTGTACATGGAATCGAGCAGGTCCGAGTCGTCCACTTCGAGCAGCACGGCCACTTCCTCGGCCGTAAGCCCCTTGTATTCGAGCGCCTTCTTGATGATGCCGAAGACGGCGTCCTTGTCTTTGGAAGCCGTTTTGGCGGCCGCCAGCGCGGCGGCAATGCGGCCCTCGTCGATGAACGCGTCGGAAGTGCGCTGGGATTCGTCAATCATGGTCTTGCTCCTTGTGCAAGGTCTTGGTCGTGAGCGCGGATTTGACTGTCACGCCGGGGAGATTCCCGAGCCTGCCCGTTAACGAACCGATCTCGTCGGTTGTGCCCTCGATGATCAGCGACATGACCCCGACCTGGTATTCCGGCTTGGGAATGCCCATGCGGCCGAGAACGAGGTGGCCGTGATCGCTGATGATGGCATTGACCTTTTCCGAAACATGCTTGGGCTCTTCGATGACGATGCCGATCACGCCGATGCGTCTGTTCATGTCCACCCTCCCCGGGCAATAAAAAAAGCCTTCGAACGCCGAGGGCGTAGGAAGGCTTGGCAGGTGTCCTGATTCATGGCGTCATCCTCGGCGCGGGGGCGGCCCCTTGCCAGCAGATTGCGGAAGTTGGTCTGTCGCCTTCGCGCCCGGTCCATGGGGATCCGACGCGGCAGCACCGTATGGATAGGCTATTTTGGAACCCTTGGCTAGTAGTACGAAATAAACATTCATAACACGATACGGCCAAACCGACATCATTTTCTTGTCTCTCGCGGATCTCATGCCGCGCGTTTTCTCCGGCCGATTCCACACCCTCAACAACGCCGAGCCTTGCCCTCGCGGGCACAACCCAAGGCCCTTATACCCCAAAAGTGGGAATCCAGGAGCGAGAGACGGCACTACGCATGGCCGGGAGCATCTTGCATAATGCCCCATATGAGGGTATTCTTATATGTAAAGTATGGTATATATAACCATTGCAAATTCAATAGTATTTCCTAACTATTTGCAACGAATCAAAAATAAGAACGCGATATTATCAGAATATTGAACAACAATTCATATTACAAATCAAAATAGATGATTGCTATCCCCAAGCAGGCGCCGTACCAAGTCCAATCCTCAGGTAACGACAACACCATCGACTCCTCTTTTCTTTCGAGCATATTGGGCGATTCCATCTTTATTGAAGCTCTAACGGACGCCGTATTACTCATCAATGCCGAAAGCGGCGATATCCGTGACGCAAACAATGCCGCCTGCGAACTTACCGGACGTTCCCGGGACTCTCTGCGCGGATGCTGCATCGCCGCGCTGCATGCGCCCGAGGACATTGCAGCCTGTCTGGATTTTTTGGCAATATACAAAAATGCGTCGCAGGCCCAGGCGGCATGCCGTCCGCATCCCGCCACCCTGCTGCGGCCCGACGGTGCCCGGCAAGTCTGTCGCGTTACGGTCTTCGCTCACCCCTGTCCCGACGCCGATGTCCTCTGCGCCCTGTACCAGCCCACCCCGGGAGCCGCCTTCATGGCGCGCGCCCGGCAAGACCATGGGACCTCCATCGGCAAGGTCCCGCCGTCTGTCGAGGAAGGTTCGTGGAACCGGACCCAAAGCACGGGCGGGGAATTCCTCACCCGCAAGGAAGCCGAAGCGGCCTTGCGGGAAAGCGAAAAACGCTTCCGCCTGCTTATCGCCGAAGATTCCGTTTCCAGCCGAGAACTGATTCGGCTTTTCCTGGAAAACGAACCGTATGAAATCGTCATGGCCGAAACGGGATGCGAGGCCCTGGCCCTTTTCACGCCCGGCGCTTTCGACCTGATCCTCATGGACATGGAGATGCCCGTGATGAACGGTTGCGCCGCCGCCGAGGCCATACGGCGTCTGGAAGCGGCCAACGGGTCCCGGCGTACCCCCATCCTCATGCTGTCGGCCCACACCTTTGCCGATTACGAACAAAAAGGCCTGGCCGCCGGCTGCGACGGCTTCATGACCAAACCCATTCGCAAGGGCCGGCTCATCGATGTCCTGCGCCAGGCGGTCGGCGCATAAAAAAGCCGGAGCGACCACGCCGCCCCGGCTCTCTCGCATCCCGCCGCGCGAGGCGGGATTGTTTCCGTTTACTCCGGAACCACTTCCAGCACCTTCTCGCCATAGGTGTCGACGACAGGCGTCTCGACGCCGAGCAGCTCCATCCAGCGACGCACGGTGCCGACGATGACGATGGCCATGAGGACCAGGATGATCACCGCCAGGGAGGCCAGCAGGTACAGGCCCTTGGGCAGGTAGGTCCCGGTGATCTGCAGGTAGCCGGCCCAGAAGGTGATGCCGACCATGGCCAGTCCCGGGATCGCCGTCGTCCAGGCGTAGCGCGCCCGGCCCATGCGGATGATCATGGTCGTGCCGATGAGCAGGCTCACCGCGGCCAAGAGCTGGTTGGACATGCCAAAAAGCGGCCAGATGGTGGAGATGTTGCCCGTGTAGACGAAGTAGCCCCAGGCGAAGGTGAAGATGGCCGAGGTGAAAAGGATGCCCGGCACCCAGTGCTTCTCGCGGAACTTGGGGATCACCTGGCCGATCATCTCCTGCAGGAAGAACCGGCCCACCCGGGTGCCCGCGTCCACGGCGGTCAGGATGAAGACGGCCTCGAACATGATGGCGAAGTGGTACCAGTAGGCCATGAGGTGGGACATGACCGGGATCGAGGAGAAGATATGGGCCATGCCCACGGCCAGGGACACCGCCCCGCCGGGACGGCCCTGGATGTTTTCGCCCACGGCCTGGGCCAGGCTGTTCAAGTCGACCGGGGTCATGCCGAGCTTGGCGAACACGGCCACCGGGGTATTGATGGCGAAATAGTCGGCCGGCACCAGCACGCAGGCGGCAATAAGCGCCATGATGGCCACGAAGCCTTCCATCAGCATGGCGCCGAAACCGACAAAGAGCAGGTTATGCTCGCTGTCGAGCATCTTGGGCGTGGTGCCGGAGCCGATGATGGCATGGAAGCCCGACAGCGCGCCGCAGGCGATGGTGATGAACAGGAACGGGAACACGGGGCCGTGGATGATGGGGCCGCCGCCGGCGTCGAAGGCGGTCAGGGCCGGCATGACGAGTTGCGGATGCACCCAGAAGATGCCGATGGCCAGCGCGCCGATGGTGCCCACCTTCAGGTAGGTGGAGAGGTAATCGCGCGGGCACAGAAGCAGCCAGACCGGAAGCACCGAGGCCACGAAACCGTAGACCGGGATGGTGACGGCGATGGTCGGGCGCGACATGTTGAAAATCGAGGACCAGAAGGGGCTGGCGGCGATATAGGGCCCGACGATGATGGCCAGGGCCAAAAGCACCACGCCGATCACCGAGCCGCCGACCACGCCGCCGCCCGGGGCATGCTGCATGTACACGCCCATGATGATGGCGATGGGGATGGTGGCGAAAACGGTGAAGGTGCCCCAGGGGCTGTTGTGCATGGCGTTGACCACGGCGATGGACAGACCGGCCAGGGTCAAAAGCAGGATGAAAAGCACCGCGAACCCGGCCACCGAGCCCGTGGCCTTGCCCACTTCCTGGGAGGCGATATAGGCGAGGGAGCGGCCCTTGTGCCGCACCGAGGCGAACAGCACCACCGTGTCGTGGACGCACCCGCCCAGGACGCAGCCGACGAGAATCCACAGCGCCCCCGGCAGGTAGCCGAACTGGGCGGCCAGCACCGGGCCGATCAGCGGTCCGGCGGCGGCGATGGCCGCGAAATGGTGCCCGAACAGCACATACTTGTTGGTCTTCACGTAGTCGTGCCCATCGGCCATGGTCACCGCCGGCGTCAGACGGGCGTCGTTGACGCCAAGAACCTTTTTGGCAAAAAAGATCCCATAAAAGCGGTAGCCTATGGCAAATACGCACAGGGCGGCGAAGACGAGTGTCAACGCATTCATGACTGCCTCCCGTGTTTTGGACGTCCCCTGCGGTTAGCCCGTTTCCGATGTTGGCCCTGCTCTGGCATGGGCCGGGGGACGACAACAATACCGTGAGGCCGAAAGGGATAATTACGGGGCTGAAGTGACGGTTTGCGGGGGTGGCGGACACGCGCCGACGGCCGTTCCCGCAGGCGGGACGCGAAACGAGATGCGGCTGCCCCGGCCGGGGGCGCTCTCGATATGCAGAGCGTATTCCTGGCCGAAGAGCTGGACCAGGCGCTGGTTGGAGTTGCGGGCCCCCACGCCCTCGGTCATGGATTCGAGGTCGCGCGGGGAGAGGATTTCCCGGATGGTGTCCGGGCTCATGCCAAGGCCGTCGTCCTCCACCATCACGCACAGATGGCCATTTTCCCGGTGGGCCTTGATGCGCACCCGCCCCCCCTGCCGGCGGCCTTGCAAGCCGTGGCGCACGCTGTTTTCCACCAGGGGCTGAATGAGCAGCGGCGGCACGAGCCAGGCGTCACAGCCGTCCTCCAGCTCGATCTCGCTCGTGATGCGCTCGCCGAATCGGGCCTGCTCGATGGCCAGATAGGAGCGCACCTGCTCCATTTCCTCGTTTAGGCGCACAAGCCCCCGCGAGCTGTCGAGATTGCGCCGCATGTAGCGGGCCAGGTCGAGCAGCAGATCCCGGGCCTGCCCCGGGGCGGTGCGGCAAAAAGAGGCGATGGTGTTTAAGGAATTGAACAGGAAATGGGGGTTGATCTGGGCCTGCAAGCGCCTGATCTCGGCATGGGCCAAAAGCTGGTTGGTGATGCCGATGTCCTCGAGCTCGAGCTGGGTGGAAAAAAGCTCGGCCAGCCCCTTGGCCAACTCGAAGAGCGGCTGGTCCAGGGGACGGTTCTTGGTGCCGTAGATTTTGAGGCAACCGCGAATGGCCTCGCCCTTGCGCAGCGGCACGATGATGGCCTCGCACAGCGGACAGCCGGCCTTGTCGCAGCCGATGCTGTCGCGGTCGCGCAGAAACAGCGCCGTGCCCGTCTCGAAGGCCAGCCGGGTGCCCTTGGTGCGCCAGTGGCTCCCGGCCTGATGATGGTCCTCGCCGACGCCCACATGGGCCAGGATGGTGGCCTCGCCGGTAATGGCCACGGCGGCCACGCCCGTCTCGGCCAGGATGATGGCGGCCGTGGCCCGGGCCGACTCCGGAGTCAGGCCGCCGCGCAGATGGGCCACGGTCTGGCTGGCGATGGACAGGATGCGCCGGGCCTCGCTGGAATCGCGCTGCTCGCGCAGGCGCCGCTGCAACCGGAGCGCCTTGACGAAAATGGCCGCGCCCACGGCGTTGACCACGATCATCGGCACGCCGATGACCCGCACCAGCTCCACCGCCTCGGCAAAGGGCCGCGACAAGGCCAGCACAAGGCCCATGTGCGCGGATTCGCCCAGGATGCCAAGCACCATGGCCACGCCCCAGTCCAGGCTCCTGCCGGGGAAACGCCGGGCAACGAGCCCCGCCGCCGTGCCTTCGAGGATGGTGGCCAGGGCGCAGGGCACGGCGCTGAACCCGCCGATATCGATGAGGTAGCGCTCGCCGCCGGCGATGAGTCCGGCCCCGATGCCGACCACCGGCCCGCCGTACAGCCCGGCCGTAATCACGCCGATGGCCCGCAGGTTGGCGTAGGAATGAAAAACATAGTTGCCGGTGTAGGTGCCGAGGATGCCGAAGACGCCGAACAGCACGATGGCGGTGAGGGTGCTCCAAAGCGGCCGGGCGCGAGCGATGTTCATGCGCTCGAAGGGCGCAAGCGTCATGATGGCGAAGCCGCCGGCCAAAAGGAGCCCGAAACGCTGGGACAAGGTGATGAAAAGTTCCGGGACCTCCGGGGCGAACAGGGCGATCTGCATGGCTTCCCCCTACAATCCCAACCGTTCCTTGAACTCCCGCACCCGGTTGCGGCTGACCGTGACTTCGGTGCGGTCCGCATCGTCGAGCACGATAAGATATTTGCCGCCGACCCAGGGCGAAAGCTCGGCGATGCGCTCCAGATTGACCATGACCGCCCTATTGGCCCGGAAAAAGGGCAGCCCGGCCAGGCGCTCCTCGGCCTTGGTCAGCGTCGGCAGCCCATGGCAAGGGAAACGGCCCTGGTCGGTCAGGGCGGCGATACCCTTGTCGTCGGCATCGAGGCACAGGACCTCGGCCGTGGGCAAAAGCGCGATGCGGCCATGGCGCTCCACCGCCACCCGCGCCGTGCGCGTCCCCCGGCCAAGCCCCTCCAAAAGCGAGGTCAGCGCGGCGGCCATGGGGCCGCGTCCGGCCGCCAATCTCCTCCGGGCCCGGCCCAAACTCTCGGCCAGACGCTCGGGGGCGACGGGTTTGAGCAGGTAATCCACGGCGTTTTGCTCGAATGCCTTGATGGCATACTCGTCGTAGGCGGTCACAAAGATGAAGAGCGGCACCTGGGCGAAATCCCTGGCCTGTCGCAGGACCTCGAACCCGTCCTGGCCGGGCATGCGGATATCGAGCAGCACGATGTCGGGCTTGTCGCCCTCGATGGCGGCCAGAGCGGCGTCGGCGCAATCGGCCTGGGTGGCCACAATGTCCGGATGGGCGTCGAGCAGATAGGCCAACTCGTCACGGGCCGGCTTTTCATCGTCGACAATCAGGGCGCGCAAAACCATGGCTTCGTTGGTAGCGCCGGGGAAAGCGGCTGTAAAGCGGCGGCCGCGACGGCGCGTCAGCGCCCCTTTGCGCCGGGGGCGCCCGTGGTCTGCGGCGTCCAGACCGGCGTGGCGCTGGCCGGCGCGGTGCGCAAATCGCACGGGTCGGCGTCGCACGCCGAACACCGCCCGTCATTGCACGGGTCGGCGTGGATCATGATGTCGGCGTCCGGCCCCAGGTAGGAATGAAGCAGAGCCTCCACGGCGTCGACCTGGGCATGGGCCTCGAAAAGCGGCATCTCGCGGGGCAAAATCAGATGCATGTCCACATGCACCCGCCGCCCGGTCTTGATGGCCCGCAACCGGTGGATGTCGATCCAGGCCGGATGGCGGTTTTCACACAACAGGGCGCAAATGCCCTCGAGCAACTCCGGATCGGATTCGATCATGAATCCCGAGACCGACCGGCGCACCAGGTCCACGCCGGCCCAGGCGATGTTGATCCCGACCAGACAAGCCACCGCGCCGTCCAGCCACAGCCAGCCCGTGGCCCAGACCAGCCCCAAGCCCACCAGCACCCCGACCGACGTGTACACGTCGGTCAGCACATGCTTGCCGTCGGCCACAAGCGTCAGTGAGCCCGCCCGCCGTCCCTCGCGCAACAGCATAAGTCCCAGCCACAAATTGACCAGGCCAGCCCCGGCCAAAAGCGCGATGCCGCCGCCCAGATGCGGCACGGGCGCGGGATGGAAGATCTTGTCCCAGGATTCGTAAAAGATGCCGACCGAAGCCAGCAAAATCAGCATGCCCTCAAGCCAGGCCGCGTAATACTCGATGTTGCCATGCCCGTACGGATGGCCCTCGTCCGGCGGCGTGGCGGCCACGGACACGCTTACCACCGCGAACCCGGCGGCCACGACGTTGATGATGGACTCCAACGCGTCGGACATGATGGCGGCCGAGCCGGTCAGCCACCAGGCCGCCATCTTGACGCACAGCAATATGACGGCAACCCCCAGGGACAAGCGGGCCGCCCGAATCTCCGGACCGGATTTGCGGGGGATGGGTTGGGGCATAGGGTATTTGTTATGTTATTCGTTTTTTTGAGGTTGGAGTCGGAAGGAGCCAGGGTGCCGGATGGGTCCAGGCGGCAGGGGCTTTGCCCCTGCACCCCACCGGGGGACTTGATGTCCCCCGGACCCCCTTTTACCGGGTCGTGATGGTGGGAGGGGGTGGAGTTGGTGTTTTTTCGGCGACGGGCCTCGACTGTTTGTGGCCGCAATCGGCCCGGCGACACGAGGGGCTTGCGCCCCTCGACGCCGGACGCGATTGCGGCCACAACCGCGCCAGCGGCGAAGCGCCGCATTTTAAGAACAAGATATTTTTTAAGTGTCGCCCCCTTGGGGCGACCGGCATGGTGAAGGCGGAATTTGTCGGGGCGAGCCTGCCGCGAAGCGGCGGCACCGTCCCGGCAAATTCCGCCTTCATCTTCTCCCAACCGATTTCCCGCCAAGCCAATGCCTCCCCCACCCAGCCAAAGCCGAGAAGGGGGGTCCGGGGGGCGCGCCCGCCCCCCGGCGGGGCCTGGGGCAGAGCCCCACCCCGCCGCGCGGCTACTTCAACGAACCGATCTTGCCGAATTTGGTGGATTCGGCCCGGTAGAAAACGTTTTCGATGACCTTGTCGTTGCCGACGTCCTTGTAGTCGATGCGCACGGGGGAGCCGTCCTCCTTCACCTTACGGAAGAAGTCGGCGATATTTTTAAATTTATCCGAACGTAGACCGGGGTCGACGACGAAAAAGCCCTGGCTGGTGACGATAGTCAGGACGTTTTTAGTTTCCTGGACTTCCTCCACCAGGGCGGTGGTTTTTTTGTATTTTACGGCCAAGCTGTCTTCGGTGACGAAATCGACGACATAGTAGGCGGCCACGATAAAAAGAAGAAAGGAAAGGACGAGCAGTATCTTTCCTTTATTGACGGCGAAATCACCGATGGCCTGCCGCAGCCGTTCCAACTTTAACGTATCGATCATAGCTCCTCGTTGTCCCGGCGGTGGTCGGATCGACCGCCGGGCCGCGTGACGGCTAGGGCTATACCACCCTTGGACAGGGGAAAAAAGAGAAGAATCAAGGGCGATCCGGGTGGGCCTGGATCGCCCTGTGCGACATATGACAAGTGGCGGCGGCCGACGAACTGCATTCTTCGGTCAGTGTCGCATCCTCGAAACACGTCCAGGCGCATTTCGTGAATTACGTATTTGGGAAATTATTTTTCCTGAATCACCATCGCCGCTTCAAAAAACCGGGCCTAGGGCTCGATCTTGGTGCCGAGCAGTTCCAGAAACTTGCGAATCCATTCCGGGTGGGCCGGCCAGGCCGGGCTGGTCACCAGGTTGCCGCTGACCGTGGCGCTGGTGAAGGTTTCGTTAGGGCCGACATAGGTACCGCCGGCGAGTTCGATCTCGGGCTGCACGGCCGGGTAGGCCATCAAGGAGCAGCCGGAAACCACGCCGGCGGCGGCCAGCAGCTGCGGCCCGTGACAGATGGCGGCGATGGGCTTTTTGGCCGCGCCGAAATGCTTGACGATCTCGATGACGCGGGGATTGAGGCGGATGTATTCCGGAGCGCGTCCGCCGGGCACGACCAAGGCATCGTAAGCGGCCGGATCCACATCGTCGAAATTGGCGTTTAAGGTGAAGTTGTGGCCGGGCTTTTCGCTGTAGGTCTGGTCGCCTTCGAAATCGTGGATGGCGGTGCGCACCTGTTCGCCGGATTTTTTGCCCGGGCACACGGCGTGCACGTCATGGCCGACCATGAGCAACATCTGGAAGGGGACCATGACTTCGTAGTCCTCGACATAGTCGCCGACAAGCATCAAGATTTTCTTCACGGCCATACCTCGCTCCTTTGGCATGGTTTGGCCGCCGCGACGGGGCGGCGGCGCGCAATGCGTTCCAACCGAACGGTCGCAACGCTATTTGGTGCAGTTGCACCGAAAGAACTTGCGCTGGCAAAATTCCAGGCAGGCGTCCCTGGCGGCCTCGATCTTGGCGCCGCACGCGGCCGGGGCGCTTTGCGAGAGCTCCTCGGCCCTGGCCTTGCAAGCGGCCCGGCAACCGTCCTTGTTCTCATAATAATCCGTCACCACGGCCTGGTAGACGGCGCAGACGCGGGAGGCGCAGGCCGCATCGGCCCCGGCCGGGTCGGACTGGCAGGAGGCCGCGTATTCCTGGGGCGTGATGATGGGTTCGACTCTGGCACAGCCCCAGCAGGCGGCGAGGCAACATACGGCAAGGGCAAGCAGGATCGGTCGCGGCACGTACACTCCTCCCCGGCCATGGTCGGCGGGATCTTCCCTCTTTGCAACCATTCCTAACCGCAAGCCACGACCATGACAAGCCGGCCTTGCCCTGGCGCGGCAACGATTCTACGATTGTAAAGATTTCTCAACAAAAGCAAGGTGCGGTTCGCCATGGGGCAAAGCGCCAAACGTCAAGAACCCAAGGGGCCGTCGCGCGTGCCGCCGCTTCTACCCTGGCAGCCATGCCTGCTGGCCTACGGCGCGGGCATTCTGGCCGCGCACTTTCTCACGGCCGCCTTCTGCGCGCTCCTGTTGTTGCTGGCCTTTCCCCGACCGGCCAAGGGACGCCCCCCCATTGCGGCGATAGCGGGAACCTGGGCGCTTGGATTGCTGGTCGGTCTTGTCGCCTTGCCGGCCGTTCCCCGAGACCTCGCGCCCTGCCTGACGTCGCATGCGCCCCTGACCGTCACCGGACGCGTGGCGGCTGTCGGGGCCAATCCCGAGGCGCGCCTGTCCGTAACCCTGGAGGACGTCCAGCTGTCCGACCCGGATTGCAAGGACGCCCCGCTCCCCGGCCGGTTGTCTCTGACCATCGACCGTCCGGCCTTCCGGCCCATCCCCGGCGACCGCCTCGCCGTCACGGCCCGGGTGCGGCCGACCCGAGGATTCGAAAACCCCGGTACCGCCGATTACGCCTTTTCCAGGCGACTGGAGGACGTCTTTTTCCGGGCCTATGCCCGGGGCGACAAGGACGGGCAGGTGCGGCGCATCGCGCCAAGCCGCGATCTCCCGGCCGTATGGCGCGAAGCCTTGCGGCGCCGGGTCATGGACAACCTAGTCCCGCCGGAGCATGCCGACGCGGCCGGCCGGGCCGGCCGGGCCATGGTGGCGGCCCTTGTTTTCGGCGACCGCTCCGGGCTGACGGAAACCGACGTCGATCTGGTGCGACGGGCCTCGCTGGCCCATACGCTGGCCCTTTCCGGCATGCACGTGGGCTTCGTCGCCGCCATGGGCGCGGCGCTCGCCGCGCTGCTCGGCCGGCTGTGGCCACGCATCCACCTTTCCATCCCACGGCCGCACCTGATAGCGCTTTTCGCCGCTCCGCCGGTCGCGGCCTACTGCTGGCTGGGGGGGCTGACGCCGTCGCTTACCCGGGCGGCGCTCATGTTCGCCGCGTTCGGGCTCATGGCGCTCTTGCGCCGCGACAGGGCCCTTCTGGACGGCCTGTTTCTGGCCCTGGCCGCGATCCTTCTCGTCTCGCCCCTAGCCGCCTACGATCCCCGGTTGCAACTTTCGGCCCTGGCCGTGTCCGGCATCGGCGTATTCTGGCCCCTTTTCCCCCGGTTTTCGCGCCATGTGCCGTTTACGGGACCGGCCAAATCCGTCTTCTTATGGGTAGGGGGCACGCTGTGGGTCAGTCTTTGCGCCGAGGCGGCCGTCATGCCGCTTATCTCCCGCCTCTACGGCGATCTGACGCCCAATCCCTGGATCAACCTGCTGTGGCTGCCGGTCCTCGGCGGCGTGGCCATGCCCCTGGCGCTCGCCGGGCTGGTCGCATCGATCCTTCCAGGGCTGGCCGGACTTGGCGCGGGACTCCTCGGCGCGGCGGCGGCCTGTTGCGAAGGGCTCATGCGCCTGCTGGCGGCGGCCAATGCCCACGGGCTGCTTTTATCCTCGGCCGTGCTGCGCCCGGGCTGGATCGAAACGCTGGGCTGTCTGGGACTGCTGGCCGCCCTGGCCATGGCCGTCTCCGGCGGCCGGCGGCCCGTGGCCGCCATGGCGGCAAGCCTCGTCCTCCTGGTCTTTCCCACGGTCTGGCGCTCCTTTTCCGACATGCGGGAGGTCGTACGCATCACGGTCCTCGACGTGGGCCAGGGCCAGTCCGTGGCCCTCGCGCTGCCCGGCGGCAGACGACTGCTGGTGGATGCGGGGGGACTCTTCGGCAATTTCGACGTGGGCCGGGCCGTGGTCGGGGCTTTTCTGACCGACGGCCGGCCGCCACGGCTTGCGGCGGCCTTTGCCAGCCATCCGCACCGTGACCACATCAAGGGGTTCATCTCGCTGCTCGACCGCTTTTCCATCGGCAACTACTACGACAACGGCGGCGCGCCCGAGGGGAATCTGGCCGTGCCGATCGAAGGCACCCTGGCGAAACGGCGTATCCCCCACGCGTCCCTGGCCGCCGGGGACGCCTTCGACCTCGGTGACGGCCTGCGCCTTGCCGTGCTGCACCCGGGTCCGGACGACGCCCTGGACGGCAACAACGGCTCGCTCATCCTGCGGCTGACCTGGAACGGCCGGGGACTGGCCGTCATTCCCGGCGACGCCGAGCGTGGGGTGTTGCGCCGGCTGGCCGCATCCGGGGAAGCGCTTGACGCCGCCGTGCTGGTCCTACCGCACCACGGCTCCGTGACCGGCCTGGCCAAACGCTTTTATGCGGCCGTCTCCCCGCGCGTGGCCATCGCCAGTTGCGGCGACGGCGGGCGCTACCCGGCCGGAAAAGTCGCGGCCACCCTGGAGCGCCTGGGCTGCGCCGTGTACGCCACAAACCGCGACGGTGCCGTCACCGTGCGCTTCGACACGCCGGAAGGCGCGCCACGCGTCGACACGGCCGGCCAATTGCGGCAATGAAACCGCCCCAACAGGCGGAGAAAACGGAGGTCGGCGGGACGCGGCCCCGGGGACCGGGCGAATCAGCCCTGGGGACCGCCCTTGTGCTTGTAGTCGATAGCCTTGCGGATAAATATCGTCGACTCCGCGATATTGGCGCACTGGTCGCAGATGCGCTTGAGGCTGTGGGCGACGAAGGATTCCTGCACGGCGCGCTCCACGGGCCGGGCCTCGCGGATCATCTCGCTGGTCACTTCGCGGAAAATGCGCACGTTGAGGTCCAAGGCGGCGGCGTTTTGCTCGATGACGCCAAGGGCGGCCTCGGCGTCGAGGTCCATGTAGCAGGCTATGCAGGCGCGCAACAGGTCCAGGGCCAAATCGGCCAGTTGCTGGACATTGGCGTGCAGGGGCTGGCGCGGCTCGCTGGTCAGGACCAAGACCCGCTCGGCGATGTTGACCGCCTCGTCGCCCAGGCGTTCGATATTGACCAGCATGCGCATGGAGCCCACGATAAAGCGCAAATCCTTGGCCACCGGATGGTGCAGGGCGAGAATCTTGAGACTTTCCGAATCGACCCGGCACTCGAAGTCGTTGATCTCGCGGTCCGCGTCGATGACCTCCCGGGCCTTGGCGGCGTTATGCTCCAGCAAGCTGGCCACGGCCTTGCGCACGGCATCCTGGGCCAGATGCATCATTTGCAGCACATCCACCTTGAGTTTGTGGATGGCATTGTCGAGCGGGGTTTCCAAAGCGGGCTCCCGGGTTGGCGGCGGCTTCACGCCGCGTGGCAATTGCAGACGTAACCCTTGTCACGAACCGTTTGCGGTGACGCCTTCATGTTCGAATTGTGACAATTTGGCCTAGGGCCGTCAACCCGCCGGAAGGAGGAAACTTTTTTGGGAAAATACGTTACGATAATGTGTCGCGGTCGCGAACCCCGACAAGGTACAAAATGCTGTCCAGGCCCAGGGTGGAGATGGCCTGCCCGGCGCCCTTCTTGACTACCGGCTTGGCGTGGTAGGCGATACCGAGCCCGGCCATGCCGAGCATGGGCAGGTCGTTGGCTCCGTCGCCGACGGCAATGACCTGTTGCAGGGAAAGCCCCTCGCGTTCGGCGATCATGCGCAGCACCTCGGCCTTTTTGGTCGCGTCCACGATGTCGCCCACCACCTCGCCGGTGAGCACCCCGTCCTCGATCTCCAGCTCGTTGGCGAACACGTAGTCGATGCCGAGCTTCTCCTGGAGACGCTGTCCGAAGTAGGTGAATCCGCCGGAGATGATCGCGATCTTGTAGCCGAAGCGCTTGAGGTTGGCGATGAGGCGCTCGGCTCCATCGTTGAGCGGAATCCGGGCGGCCACGGTCTCCAGGGTATTGGCCGAAAGCCCCCGCAGCAGGCGCAGCCGGCGGCGCAGGCTCTCCTTGAAATCGATCTCGCCGCGCATGGCCGATTCGGTGATGGCGGCCACCTGTTGGCCCACGCCAGCGGCCTTGGCCAGTTCGTCGATGACCTCGGCGGCAATAAGCGTCGAGTCCATGTCGAAGGCCACAAGCCGGCGGTTACGGCGAAAGGCGTTGTCTTCCTGAATGGCGATGTCCACGCCCATTTCGGCGGCGATGCCCAGAAATTCGCTTTTGAGCGCCGTCAGGTCGGCCGGCGTGCCGCGCACGGAAAATTCCACGCAGGCCGTGCGCGGGCTGTTGGCCGGATCAAGGGAGGCCCGGCCGGAAAGGCGGGTGATGACGTCTATATTGAGCCCGTTTTGGGCGATGACGCCGGTGACGGCGGCAATATGGGCGGCGGTCAGATGCCGGGACAGCAAGGTCACGATGCGCCGCTCCTTGCCCTGGGCGTCGACCCAGGACTCGTAGCTTGGGGCGTCGACCGGGTTGAAGGTGAGGTTGACGCCGAGCTTGTGGCCGCAAAAAAGCAGATCCTTGAGAAACGGCGTGGATTCCCCCCCGGCCGGCGACTTGACCAGGATGCCAAGGGACAGGGTGTCGTGGATGACGGACTGGCCGATATCGAGGACATCCGCCCCGTGCCGGGCTAGTTCGGCGGCAACGGCGGCGGTCAGGCCGGGCTTGTCCTCGCCGGAAACGCGAATGAGGATGATTTCGGGCTCGTGCATCGGGTGGCTATAGCGTCAGCCGGGCCGGCGGGCAAGATGGAGCATGGATGCGTTTTGGGGGTCGGGATTTCCCCTTTCCCCCCTGGCTGCTTTCGGCTATCCTGAACAAGAGACGGTATCGTCCCGTCTCCATCACTCCGTAGCGTCGGGACACGATCCCGCATCCCGCCTCAAGAGCCGAACACCTGACACAGGAGGACAAGTGGCAAAAAACGCCTATACCTTCGCCAAGCGCGCCAAGGAACTGGCCAAGAAGAAAAAAAAGGAAGAAAAACTCCAGCGCAAATCCGCGCGCCCCTCGGTCGAGGACGGCCCCTACTTCGACGAGGCCACGGGAGAAATCGTCTATCCCGAGCCCGAAACAGCAACCGACCCCGCTTCCGACGAGACGCCGGCCTCCGAGCCGAACAAACCCGCTTCATAACCGTCTGCCGCGGCCGTTTGGCGTAGGTGCAAAATACGCCCCGCCCCGCATACTGCTTCCGTGGCCCCGGAAGGACGCCGTCCGTTTCTCTCGCGGTCGACACCTTCCCGGGACCATGGACACGTTTCGTTTTTCGACCACACACCCGCGAAAAGCAGCCGGGGCAACCGCCGCCCCGTGGCCGCGAATATGGCCCCTGCCATGCCCGCGGTCAGGGGCGAAACGCGGGGCGCGGCCCCGCCGGCGTCACGGGTCAGGGCAAGAGAAAGGACGGCATTTTCTGCCGAAAGGTCCGAAAATCCTGCCGCTCCGGGACCTGGGTCAGGCAGTTGTTGGTCTCGAAGTCGAGTTTCCGCTCCAGCTCGCCATTGGCAATGGGGGCGCAGGCGGCGGCCGCAAGGGCCAGAAGCGGCACGAGGTAGCGCAGCATGGCGGGACTCCTTGAACGGCCGATTTTTCCGGCCGCCCTTCCTTCCCCTGCATGATGCATGCCCCAGTTATCCTCGAATCGGCCCGATTGCCCGGGCCGGGCTTTTGCCGTATCGTGCGCGCCCACAGCAACCAGGGAGTATGACCATGCCAGACGCGCCTTTTCCGGGACTCAAGCTTTTCATCACCGGTCCGACCTATATCCGGCCCGAGGTGCGCGCGGCCGCCGCCTGGCCGGAATTCGGCCACCGCGATGCGGAAAACGCCAAACGCTTCCGCCCCATTTTCGAAGACCTCGCGGCCATCGCCGACCTGCCGCAAGACTATAAGACCATCCTCTTTCTCGGCTCCGGCTCCACGGCCATGGAAGCGGCCATCCGCTCCCTTGTCGCCGCGGACGAAACAGTGCTCCACGTGTCGGTCGGCGCTTTCGGCGACATGTGGCACAAGATTTCGCTGGAGAACGGCAAAAACGCCGCCCTGCTCGCTTTCGAGCCCGGCCGCGCCGCCGACGTCGCGTCCATCGAGGCGGCCATGGACGAACACAAGCCGGCCGTGGTGGCCATCACCCACAACGAGACCTCGACCGGCGTGGCCAACGACGTGGTCGCGCTTTGCCGGGCCGTCAAAGCGCGCGGCGCCCTCCCCATCGTCGACGGGGTGAGCATCTTCGGCGGCGCGCCGACCGGCATCCGGGAATCCGGCTGCGCCATGTACTGCACCGCCACCCAGAAATCCCTCGGGCTCCATGCCGGCTTCGGCATCGGGTTCGTCAGCCCCGAAGCCGTGGACAAGGCCAAGCACGTCACGGCCCGGGGACACGCCTCGGACATCCTCTCCCACCTCGGCCGGGCCGCGAAGTTCCAGACCCAGTCCACGCCCAACGGCGCCCTCGGCAACCAAATGTTCGTCCAGCTCGAATACATCGTGAAAGAAGAAGGCATCGCCGCCCGCTTCGCCCGCCACGAGGCCATGCGGGACATGGCCCTGGACTTTGTCGCCGCCGAGCCCGGCCTCGCCGCCTTCGCCCAGGAAGGCTTCCGCTCCCCCACCGTGACCACGGCCGTCGCGCCCGAAGGCACGAGCTTCGCCGACCTCAAGGACGTCAAGGAGACCATGCGCGCGAAGGGCTACCTGTTCGACCCCGGCTACGCCAAGCTCAACGAAGACCTGGAAGCGGCCGGCAAGCGGCCCATCTTCCGCATCGGGCACATGGGCGACATCAGTCCGGACATGCTGCGGGGATTCCTGGACGCCCTCGGCGAGGCGCTGGCAGGCCGCTGAAGCGCGTCCTATTCCCCAGCCCTCTCCACCAGCGCCCGGATGCGGCACACGCCGCAGACCTCGCTCGATGACGGATAGCCGCACCGTTCGCAGGGCGTAAGCACCGGCCCGTTCTCCTCGCCCACTCCGGCGAAATGCGATTTGCCCTTGGCCAGAAACGCCTCGTAAAAGGCCGTTTTCTGGCCGGGGCTCCTGTCCTCCAGGTCGGCAAAAAGCCGCTTGTGCCCGGTAAAGCTCGCCCCGCCGCTATACGGACAGGCCGCCTTCCAGTGGTCGATGCCCTTGAAAAAACAGTACGCCGCCGTCTCGAACTCCGTAAGGCGATAAAGCGGCTTGATCTTACGCACAAAGCGTCCCTCGGCCGGCAGCATCGGCCCCTGGCCGCCCAGATAGGCCGCATCCCAGCGCAGCACGTTGGCAAAAAGCCGCGCCACCTCGTCGTCCAGGTTATGCCCCGTGGCCAGGGCGGCATACCCGTTTTCGTAGGCGAACCGGTTGAAATAATGCCGCTTGATCTTGCCGCACACCGAGCAGATCGGCCGGCGCACCGCATCCTTCACCTCCGGAATGGCCAGCCCCACATCCGCCATGCGCAACACGTGCAGCGCAAAGCCGTTTTCCCGGCAATACGCCTCGGTGCGCTCGCACACCGGGTCCGAACTGTCCGGGATCCCCAAATGCACATGCAGCCCGGCCACGTCATGGCCCAGATCGGACAACACCCGTAACAGCGCCAGCGAATCCTTGCCGCCGGAAACCGCCACCAGCACCTTCTCGCCCGGCAGTATCATCCCGTGACGCCGTATGGCCGTCTCCACCTGCTTCTTGAAGAACCGCTCGAAACACTCCGGACAAAAGCCCGCATGATGGCTCGGCAGCTTTACCGCCGCCGTCTCGCCGCATCGTTTGCACTTCATGGATATTTCCGGGAGAGGAGGAGCGAGATGCGGGGGGAGGGGACCCCTTTTTGCAAAAAGGGGTCCCCTCCCCCCGCACCCCCCCACCCTCCCCAAAAACTCTTAAAGGGTTGCAATGGGGGACAAGGCTATTACCCTCCCCCATAATCCAAAAGCAATAATTCTATCCCCTTCGCCCCGTAGGGGCGACGGCGTGGTGGAGGCGGAATTTGTCGGGACGAGCTTGTCGCGAAGCGACATGCACCGTCCCGACAAATTCCGCCTCCATCTTCTCCACACTCCGCGCTCCCGCCAGCCTGCGCAGCCTCCGCCCGGCCAAAGCACACCGGGAGGGGGGACCGGGGGGCCCATGGCCTCCCGGCGGGTCCAGGGCAGCGCCCTGGCGGGGGTGCGGGGGCGGAGCCCCCGCCTCCGCCTATCCGCGCGAGGTCACGGGGCGCACGGTGACATGGTCGCCGTCGTGCAGATGCCTGTCCGGGGTGAGCAGCTCGCCGTCGCGGATGATCAGGGCATCGTTGACGCGGAGGTTGAGTTTATGGAGCAATTGCAACACGGTTTTGATTTTCGGATAAGTGACTGGTTGTTTTTCCGAACCCAGTGTAACGGTAATCATGGTCTGGCCGTGTAGCGCGGCGGGGCTTGGGAATCAAGGCAGCGATCCGGGAAAACGGTTGACCGGGGTCGGGCTTTTCCGCATAAGATCAAGTCGAGAAACGCAGAGAATGACGACAACGTGTCGTGCTGCAAGGAGCTGTACTTATGAGCGGGAAGATATTGGTCGTCGACGACGAGAAGCACATTCGGATGCTCTATCAGGAAGAACTCGAGGGAGAGGGCTACGAGGTCGTGACCTCGGACGGCGAGGAAGACATCCTGCCGCTCATGGCCAAAGTCGCGCCGGACGTGGTCGTGCTCGACATCAAGCTCGGTGGCAACCGCTCGGGCCTGGACCTGCTTCAGGAAATCCGCGGCAAGGACCAGAGCGTGCCCGTCATCCTGAGCACCGCTTACGACAGCTTCCAGCACGACCTTAAATCCATTGCCGCCGACTATTATGTGGTCAAATCCGTGGACCTCGGCGAACTGAAGAACAAGGTGGCCATGGCCATGGAAAAGGCCGGTTAAGCCGCCGCGCGATACTTTTTCCGCCCCGGAGCGCGGGCAGCGTCTCCGGGGCGGCCCACAATCCCTGCGGACACGCCTCTTGCCCCGGCCAGCGGTTCGTGCTAGCCGCCATCTCCATGTCTCCGGATATTTCCCAAACAATCCAGGAAATCGCCCTGCTGGTCGTCCCGGTGCTCATGGCCGTGACCTTCCACGAGGCGGCCCACGGCTTCGTCGCCAACTGGCTGGGCGATCCCACGGCCCGACTCGCCGGACGGCTCACCCTAAACCCCCTCCGCCACCTCGACGTGCTCGGCACCTTGGCCTTCCTGATCACGCGCATGATCGGCTGGGCCAAGCCCGTGCCCGTCGACCCGCGTTATTTCCGCAATCCGGCGCGCGGCATGATGCTCGTGGCCCTGGCCGGGCCGGCCATGAACTTCCTGCTGGCCATACTCTTCGCCCTGTCCGTGCACGGCATCGAATACATCGCCGTGGGCGTGGTCCAGGGCACTATGGCCTACCGCATCCTGGAACCGCTGCTCTACATGTGCGCGGCCGGGGTCACGGTCAACCTGGCGCTCGGCATCTTCAACCTGCTCCCCGTGCCGCCGCTCGACGGCAGCAACATCCTGGCCGGCTTTCTGCCGCCGCATATGGCTCTTCGCTACCAGGAGTTCGGCCGCTGGGGATTTTTGCTGCTCATCCTGCTGGCCGTGATCGGGGTGCTCGGCAAGATCATCCTCCCCCCCGTCTCCTTTCTCTATCAACTACTGGTCTAGACCGGCCCGGCCGGTCCCTTCCCCATCCCCTTCACGGCGAACGGATCACTTCCCATGAGCGAAAACACACCCAAGGAAAACAAACGGATCGTTTCCGGCATGCGCCCCACCGGCCCCTTGCACCTGGGCCACTACTTCGGCGTGCTCAAAAACTGGGTCGCCCTCCAGGATACCCACGAATGCTTCTTCTTCGTGGCCGATTGGCACGCCCTGACCACCGAATACGCCACCCCCAAGCGCATCAAAGGCTTCGTGCCGGAACTGGTCAAAGACTGGGTCGCCGCCGGGCTCGATCCGGAAAAATGCGTGCTGTTCCAACAGTCCCAGATCAAGGAACACGCCGAACTCCATTTGCTCCTGTCCATGGTCACCCCCGTGTCCTGGCTGGAACGCAACCCCACCTACAAGGACCAGCTGACCGAATTGGCCGCCAAGGACCTCGCCACCTACGGCTTCCTCGGCTACCCCGTGCTCATGGCCTCGGATATCCTGATCTACCGGCCCGGATTCGTGCCCGTCGGCCAGGACCAGCTGCCCCATATGGAACTCACCCGGGAAATCGCCCGCCGGGCCAACCACCTCTACGGCAACTTTTTTCCCGAGCCCCAGGCGTTGCTCACCCCGGACGCCAAACTCGCCGGCCTCGACGGCCGCAAGATGAGCAAAAGCTACGGCAACTCCATCGGCCTCGCCGAAGACCCGGGCACCATGAAGAAAAAAGTCATGAGCATGCTCACTTGCGAAAAGCGCGCCCGTCTCACCGACCCCGGCGATCCCAAGGAATGCAACCTCTACCCTTACCATGAGCTGCTCACCGACCAGACCCGGCTGCCCGAAATCGTCGAAGGCTGCACCCACGCCACCTGGGGCTGCGGCGACTGCAAAAAACTGCTCGTCGAATCCATGGCCGCCTTCCTCGAACCGATCCGCGACCGGCGCAAGGCCTTCGACAAAGACCCCGACCTCGTCTCGGACCTGCTCGAAAAAGGCAACGCCAAAGCCCGCGCCTGCGCCAGCCGCAACCTCGACGCCCTCAAGAAAAAGCTGAACTTCAACTTTTAGACATCGACAGGCTGGGGCTCCGCCCCAGACCCCGCCAGGGCGCTGCCCTGGACCCGCCGGGAGGCCACGGGCCCCCCGGGCCCCCCTTCCGGTGTGCTTTGGCCGGGCGGGTATGGCGCTGGCAGGCGGGAGTCGGATGGTTGAAGATGGAGGCGGAATTTGTTTGGGACGGTGCATGTCGCTTCGCGACAAGCTCGTTCCAAATAAATTCCGCCTCCACCACGCCGTCGCCCCTTTGGGGCGAACTTTAAGAAAAGCTGGTTTTCTTAAATGCGGCGCTTCGCCGCTGGCGCGGTTGTTGCCGCAATCGTGTCCGGCGTCGAGGCGCAACGCGCCTCGTGCCGCCAGGCCGATTGCGGCAACAAACATACGGCGTCCCGCCGTCCAACAATACCAACCGACTTCCCTCACCCCCGACCACACTCCCGCCTCACCAGCCCAACCCGGTAAAAGGGGGTCCGGGGGACATCAAGTCCCCCGGCGGTGGGGTCCAGGGGAGGCAGAGCCTCCCCTGGCCGCCGGAGGCGTCACCAGACACTATTTCCGGCTGTGGCGCTGAAACCTGTTCACGGCGTTGATGTGCTCGTCGAGGGTCTTGCTGAATTTGTGTTCGCCCTGGCCGTTGGCGACGAAATAGTAGTAGTCGTGAATTTCGGGCGCGGCGACGGCCTGGAGGGATTTGAGGCCCGGGGAACAGATGGGGCCTGGGGGGAGTCCGGGGTGGACGTAGGTATTGTAGAGGTTGGTGGGGTCTTCGAGGTGGGCGCGGGTGAGGTTGCCGGTGAATTTGTCGCCGAGGCCGTAGATGATGGTGGGGTCGGTTTGGAGCAGCATGCCTTTGGCCATGCGATTGAGGAAGACGCCGGCCACGCGAGGGCGTTCGGCATCGACGCCGGTTTCCTTTTCCACGATGGAGGCCAGGGTGACGGCGTCGAGAAGATTTTTGCCTTCGGGTTTGGCGGTGGGCCAGACAAAGTTGGCTTGGCGCCAGAATTCCTTGAGCATGGCTTCAACGACATAGGCGCCGTCGCCGTCCTGCCTGCGGGTGAAGAGGTAGGTGTTGGGGAAGAGGAAGCCCTCGGCGGTTTTGGCCGGGATATGGTATTTCGCCAGGAGTTGCGGGTCGCGGGCGGCCTTGAGGAAAGCCTGACTGGAGCACAGGCCGGCCTGCTCGGCCAGTTTGGCGATCTGACGCATGGTCAGGCCTTCGGGGGCGGCGAGCTTGTGCTGGATGCTTTTGGCGGTGGTCAGGTAGTTGAGCAGCTTATAGGGGGTCCAGCCGGTGCTGACTTCGAATTCGCCGGCTTTGATCTTGCCGCCCATTTCCGTGACTTTGGCCAGGAGTTTGAAGCCTGCGGCGTCGCGCAGCACGCCTTCGGCCACGAGCATCTTGGCCGTGGCGTCGAAGGATTGTCCCGGTTCGATGGTGACGGTTTTCGTTTCGCCCGGCGATTGGGGCGGGATGGTGAGGAAATTGTAGGCGTGGTAGCCGACGAGGCCGCCCACGACGAGGATACAGATCAGGATTCCGAGGAGGATGGTTCGCAGCATAACGCTCCGCCGCGCAGATAGCGCTCCAGGATAACGGCCGCCGCCTGGGCGTCGACACGGGCGAGGAGTTCCTTGCCGGCGTATCCGGCTTCCCGCAGTCGTTCGGCGGCCTCTTCGGTGGAATGGGCTTCGTCGACGAGTTCCACAGGGACGGTGGTGCGCCGGGTGAGCCGGGATACGAAGTTGCGCACCTGTCGTCCGGTGAGGCCTTCGTCGCCGCCGGCCCGCATGGGGTAGCCGACCACGATGCGTGTGACGGCCTGGTCGCTTATAACCGCAAGCAGTTCGTGAAACAAGGCGTCCCGGGTTTCCCAGGCCAGCGTGCGCAGTGGGAAGACGACCCGGGCTTCGGGGTCCGTAACGGCCAGTCCCACCCGGGCCTGGCCGTAGTCGATGGCGAGCAGTCGCGGCATGCGGCGGCGTCTACCCCCGCACGCGGGCGGCCTTGACGTTTTTACGCAGCACCTTTTTCCACTTCGGCCCGTCGAGGGCCTCGGCCAGGTATTCCAGCGTGTGCATGACCGGATGCTTGTCGTGCATCTCGGACAGGATGCGGCTGATGCCCATCTTGCACGACGGACAGCCGACCAGGATGGGCATGGCCTCCGACGCCTCGGCCAGATCCTCGGCCAGGGTGATGCGCTTGCGTTCACGCAGCCGGTTGTAGATGGCCGGCGTGGTCATGGCCCCCATGCCCGACTCGCCGCAGCAGTTGCGCGAAAGCTCCACAGGCCGGCCCGTGACCTTGCGCAATGCGGCCATATACATGCCAGCGGCCTTGTTCTTCGCCACGCCGGCCCATTCGCTGTGGCAGGCGGCGTGGTAGAGGATGGGCGACTTGTCCTCGCCCGCCGGGAATTCCAACCGGTCGAGCAGGAACTGGGTCACGTCCATGTGCGCAAGATCGGGGCGAAGGGTCACAAGATCGTGCTCCTCCAGGGCTTCCCGGCAGGTGCCGCAGCTGGTGAGGCAATAGGCCGGGGAGAGGCCAAGCGATTCGGCCTCGGCCAAAAGCGCGGCCAAAGCGGCCCGGTTGTGCTCCCGGTTCTGCCGGTAGGCCTCGCCCATGCCGGCGGCCAGAAGCGGATAGCCGCAGCACAGGTGCCGATGGGGCACGAGCACCGCCACTTCGGCCCGAAGCAACAGATGGATGGCGGCCATGCCGATGGCGCTGGAAAAAAGCGCCGCGCCGCAGCCCGGGAAATACAGCACGGTTTCCGGGGCCTCGCGTCCTTCCTGGGGAATGAAGATGGAGCCCTTGTCGAGATCGAGCCGCTCCTCCAGGTTGCGCAGCCCGAGATTCGGGTTGGGGCCGCGCAGGCCGGGGTTCTCGATGCGGTTGCGCCAGAACCGGGGCAAAAGCGGCATGACCTTGTTGTGGAACTGCTGGCCGTAGGCCGCGAGCTTGGCCGCCTTGGGCGCGCGGTTCTCCACGTCCTCCACGAGGTAGGACAGAATTTTGTGCTTGATGGGATGGCCGCCGCAACCCTGCTGGTCGAGGAAATTGCGCAGCCCGAGAGCCACCTGGCCGGACTCGATTTTCACCGGGCACACGCTCGTGCACTTGCCGCAGGCCGTGCAATGGTCGACCAGCTTGCGCAGCTTGTCCAAAAGCGCCGGGTCGGGTTCGCCGTGGCTGATCTGGGAATAGTAGATGGCCTCGATCAGCGCCCCGATGGCGATGTTCTTGTTGCGCGGGTGATAGAGCATGCCATGTTCCGGGGCGAACATGGGGCAGACCTGCTTGCATTTGCCGCAACGGTTGCAAAACTGAATGCCGCTTAGAATCGAAATCAGCGTATCCTTGTCCGGCAACGCGGTCTTTTTGATGTCGCGGATGAGCCTGTTGAACGAAAAGGTGTAGGGCTCGACCCGCAGCGTCCGGGTGGTCAGCTTGCCCGGGTTAATGATGTTCTTCGGGTCCACCCGCTTCTTGTAGGCCCGAAGCGCCTCGATCTTGGCCTCGTCCAAAAAGGCGATCTTGGTGATGCCGATGCCGTGCTCGCCAGAAACCGCGCCGCCAAGCCCGGTCACCTTTTCAAAGACCTTTTCCGCCGCTTCCCAGGCCTGGCGCATCATCTCAGGATCGTTGGAATTGACCGGGATGTTGACGTGGCAGTTGCCGTCGCCGGCATGCATGTGGCTCGCCACCTCGATGCGGGTGGCGGTCATCTCGGTGTGGATGGCGGCGAGTTGGTCCTTGAGCCGGGGATAGCGCGAGGCCAGGTCGGTGAAGAAATAGTGGGTCTGCACCTCCACTTCCGAATCCGACAGCTCCCGACCCGAAATCTTGCCGCGCAGCACCCGGTCGCAAAATTCCAGCTCCATGGCCACGAACTCGTCCGAAGCCGAAATGCCGGGCAGCCGGCTGGCGTTTTGCAGGGCCGTGCGGTAGGCGCGGGCGATGCAGTGGAGGTTCAAGTCCTCCAGAAACTCCGCGAATTCCGGCACCACGGACAGCGGAATGACCACGTCCTCGTTGATCTTGAATCCCGAGGTACGCTTGGAGATGGCCGACAGTTTGTGCCGGTCCTCCCAGTACAACTCCGCCGTCTTGGCGTCCTTGGCCTCGAAGACGTCCACATTGTCGTACGGATCGACGATGTCCACGATGTCGGCCGCCGCGCGCATGAGCGCGTCCTCGTCGTCGGAGTCGAGCTGGAGCAGCAGCACCGAAATCGGGTCGCCCTCATACTGCGAGGACTTTTTGGCGTAATTGATCGCCTTGACATACTTGGAGTTGAACTCCTCCAAGGCCGAAATCTTGACCGCGTCGCCTTCCTCGCGGATACGGTTGCGAAGCCCCACCACGTCGCGGATGACGCACATGGCGGTCTTCATCGACCGCCCGAAAAACTCCAGGCACAGCGTGCGCGAATACTTGGGGATGGGGTACAGGGCGAAACAGGCCTCGGTGATGATACCGTCCACGCCCTCTTTCTGCACGCCCGGAAGCCCGCCGAGGTACTTGTTGGACACGTCCTTGCCGAGATTGGGGGCGCGGATGTCCCCCCCGGGCAGGCGCACCACGTCGCGTACGTTGCCTTCCCCATCGAGAATCTCGAATTCCGCCGTTTCCTCGGGGCGGATCTTGTGGCGCGGGTGATTGACCCGGCGCACCTCGATGATCTCGCCCGTGGCCTCGACCATCTTGTAGCTGATAATGTTGTCGAGGGTGGTGCCGTACTCGAAGGCGAACGGACCGCCGGCGTTCTCGGCGATATTGCCGCCAAGCGACGAGGCCGCCTTGGAAGCCGGGTCCACGGTGAAAAGCAACCCCTTGGCCGCGGCCGCCTTGATGGCCTGCATGGTGATGACGCCGGTCTGGGCGCAAAGGGTCTTGGCTTCCTTGTCGATGGCCAGAATTTTTTTGAACTTGGAGAGGCTGAGGATGACAGAACGCCTGTGGGCCGGCACGGCCCCGCCGGTCAGTCCCGAGCCCCCGCCGCGCGGAATGATGGCGAATTCCAGCTCGTAGGCCAGACGCAGAATCTGGCGGATATGGTCGGCGGTTTCGGGCAGGAGCATGCAGATCGGCATCTCCATGCGCAAATCCGTGGCGTCGGTGGAGCACTCGACCAGGGAGTGGGCGGCGGTGACCACGTCTTCGGGCGGCAGAAAACGGCGCAAGCGCTCGACCAGGTTTTCCCGGAACCGCCTGTCCGATTCGTAGACGTCCCAAAAGGCCTTGTAAGCCTTTTTGATCAGGCGCGGGTAGTCGCCCCAGGCCTTGGGGTTGGCCCCGGCCAGACGCTTCTCCACGGACGCCTTGACGTCGTCGGGATTGATGAAAGGGTTGGCGCGTACGAGAAATAGTTCGGCGGCCACGGCCACGGCGAGATTCCTGGCGTCCTCGGGCCACGCCTCGATCTCTTCGGGTGAGATGTCGAGGACGCGGGGCACAAGCCGCTCAAGGGGAAGTGATATATGCGGTGTTCGCTCAGACATATTGGGCGCTTCCAGCGAGGGTTGAAATGAGGGAGGGAGTCAGATAATGCCGATGCCGGCGTTTGGCAAGGACCGCTTGTCCCGATTCCGGGCTTGCACTGTTGCGTGCAACGTTCCGCCATGCATGCGTGAGCCTGTTTCTTTCCGATCGCGTCGTTCCTGAAACATCCCTTGGCCGCGTCCTGGCTTTCCGGCGCAGGTTCTGCGGGGGGTCCATGCTCGAAAGTTGCATCGCCCTTTTCTTGCTGGCCGCATTGGGCTGCGTTTTTGTTTCCTGGTACAGGCTGCAGGACCCGGCGTACGGCATCGGCGAGGCGCTGACGCGCGCGCTGGCCCTGACGTTGGCCGGGTTGGGGATCGTCGTCCAGCTTTTTTTCGCCTTGGGCCTGGCCCGCTTCCCCTGGCTCCTGGATGCGGCCGCGGCCGTCTTTTTCGCCTATGCCCTGCGCTGTGGCAAGAGGCGATTTTTCCCGGATCTTCGCGCCGCCGGCCGCGTCGCCGCCACATCCGGCAGCGCCTGGATATTGACTGTCGCCTGCGCCCTGCTGGCGTTGACGGTCTGGATCGCCCCGCCGGCCAACTGGGATTCCATGACCTACAATCTGGCCCGGGTGTGCATCATGATGCGGGAAAACACCCTGGCACCAGAGCATATCAACACCTTCCGGCAGGTGTCCTTCAGCCCGGGCTTCGACCTGCTCCACTGGTTCTTCCTGCGCTACCACACGGACCGGGCCATCGCCATTTTTTCCCTGCTCTCCTACCTGACCATCATCACGGGGAGCTTTTCCCTGGCCAGACGCCACGGCAACACCCGTTTCGCCCTGCGCGCGGCGCTCATCATCGCCTCGCTGACGCTTTTGCCCCTGGAAGCCACGTCCACCAAAAACGACATCGGCGCGGCGGCCATGGCCGTGGCCTGCCTGCTGGGCGCGGCCCGGCTCCTCGATCGTTTCGGTCCCGGCAGCCTGGCCTTTTTCGTCATCTGCGCCTGCTACGGACTTTCGACCAAGACCCATTTCGCCTTCTTCGGAGGCACGCTCACCGTGCTCCTTTTCATCGCGCGGCGCCGGGAACTGGCCAAAATGGCGCGAAACTGGGCGCAACGGGCTCCCCTGCGCCTGGCATTCGGCCTCCTGGGCATACTCGTTATCCTGGCCCTCAGCCTTGGCAGCCAGTGGATCAACCTGACCCGCTACGGCGACGCCTTCGGTCCGCGCCAGGCCGTGGCCAGACATGAAAACCATGACGGGTTGCGGGGCGCGGCGGCGAACCTCACCCGATACGCCCTCAATCTCGTCGATATTCCGGGGGAATGGTGGTTCACGGCCCGCCACGACCTCCACACGGCCCTTTACGGCCCAGGCAAGGGACCGGGCGCGACCATGGCCTATAACGCCTATTTCGCCCCGGGTAACGCCCTGCGCGAGGATTCGGCGGGCTTCGGCCCGCTCGGAGCCTTGCTCATCATACCCTGCGCCCTGCTGGCCCTTTTTCGCCGACACGATACGCTTGCCCGACTGGCCGCCGCCTCCCAGTGGGCCTTTTTCCTGGCCCTTTGCGCCACGATCACCTGGTTTTCCTTCAACAACCGCTTTCTGACGCTTTTTTTCGCGGCAAGCGCCCCCGCCCTGGCCACCGGCAAAGGCTGGTGGCATGACCGAAAATGGATCCGGCTGCCGGCCCTCGCCGTGGCTGTTTTGACCCTCGGCGCGGCGACCCTGGCCAACCAGGACCGACCGATTATGGACGCCACATATCTGCCAAAGGTCGATCCGCCCTTCGAGGCGTCGCTTTTCGACCGTCCAGGCGGCCGCCGCGGCGTCTACGACGCCTATTTTCACGGCCCGCTCTTGCTCGACTACCTGTCCCGGGGACTCTATCCCGGCGGCCGGGGGCTGCTCATCGCCGGCAAGGACAGCTGGGTCTACCCGATCCTTTTTTACGGGCACAGGCAGCACTGGCTGGTCATGGGCGAGGACGCGCCAACAACCGTCCTTGACGGCGAAGGCTACGACATGCGCCAATGCCC
Source organism: Solidesulfovibrio fructosivorans JJ] (assembly GCF_000179555.1). Classification (NCBI taxonomy): domain Bacteria; kingdom Pseudomonadati; phylum Thermodesulfobacteriota; class Desulfovibrionia; order Desulfovibrionales; family Desulfovibrionaceae; genus Solidesulfovibrio; species Solidesulfovibrio fructosivorans. The sequence goes on along the minus strand of NZ_AECZ01000007.1, from coordinate 658 downwards.
TTCCCTGCGCCGGCTGGTGGACCGGTTCGACGTGGCGGTGGTCATGGAATCCCCGGCCGCCGCGGCCTGTCTGGCCGGGAAAAAGGCCGTCATGACCACACGCGCGCCCTGGGGAGAGGTGTTGGTTTTTGCGCCGGCTAGTTCACAACAATAATAATTTTGGCGGTGATGGGCAGAATGAGAGGATCGGGCGCAAGCTTCAGACGCGCCCAAGCCCCGGCCCATTGAAAAGTCACAACGCTGTGGCCATGGCGGGTGAGGAGTTTGCTTACTCGAGCTCCGACCGTATCTTGAGTTGCACCGCGAAACCGGGCAAGCCGTGTTGTCGATTGAATGGATACACTCGCGTCACGCGCGCACCTACAGAGCTTGTTTAGGTACTCCGCGCTTATACGCTTCGCACCTACAACGGGCGATGCGCAAAACCGCTTAGGCGACGGGCCTCTCGTGTGCGTAGACGGAATCACACGTAAACATTTAAACATTTGGATGAAGGCTTCGGCCTTCCGCGCTTCCTATCGTCTTCTCCGCCCAGCCGACAGGAACGGGTTCCTTACGAAGGTCTGGGTCTGATCGGGGCAGCGTCGTCGTAAGGTCTGATCGGGTCCGCGTCGGCGTATGGGACGGGTCCGCGTCTGCAAGATGACGCGGGCCCGTC